>NZ_JBEPFC010000003.1:0-132609 GCF_040301705.1 Streptomyces sp. NPDC000151
CCTGGGCCCGCTCCGCGGCCAGACCGCGCTGCACGCCCACCTCGCGGGCGCGGTCGCCGGCCGGCTGCACTGCGAAGGTGCACCGGCCCACCGCTGGACCGCCGCGCTCGGCCTCGCGTACGCACAGCCGCCCTGGCCCCTGATGCGTGCCTTCCTCGCCAGCGACGCCCGCCTCCTCCACGCCTTCGGCCCGGTCCGCACCGGCATGGACGCCTGCGACGCGGCCGCCGCCGGGTTCACCGGCGCGCCCGACCTGCTGGAGCACCCCGACGGCTTCCTGCGCCGGTTCGCGACCGTGCCGCTGCCCGAGGCGGTCACCGCGGGGCTCGGGACGCGCTGGCACACCGAGACCTTCTCGTACAAGCTGCATCCCGGCGGGCCCGGCATCGACGCGGCCGTGGACTGCGCGCGGGACCTCCACCACGACCTGGGCGCCCCGGACGCGGCAGAGCTCGCCGCCGTACTCGACGACGTCCTCGTGGAGGCGTCCCTCTACACGGTCCTCGCCGGACAGCGGGCCCGCCGCTACCTCGACGGTCCCGGCAGGCCGCTCGGTGCCCTGGTACTGGACATCGGCCACCCGGTGGCCACCGCGCTGCTCACCGGACGGCTGACCGTCGCCGACCTGGAACCGCCGGCGAGCGACGATCCGGTACGCCGGGCCGCCGCGGGAAAGGTACGGCTCCGGCACGACCCCGCCCTGACGCGACAACTCCTCGCGTCCGAGGCGCCGTTCGGGGAGGCGCTGCGGCAGGCGGGCCCCGCGGGCGCGGCATGGCTCCGGGAGTTCGGCGGCGACGCACTCGTCCGGCTCGCAGGCGAACCGGCCCCGCCCGCAACCGACTTCGCCGCCGCCACCAAGGCCACCGGCGCGCGGGTGACCGTCCGCCTCACCGACGGCCGCACCGCCGTGCGCGAGCTGCTGATCCCGTACGGCGCCGCGGGCCCGCACACCCGTACCCACCACGCCGACCTCGTACGTGCCAAGTTCCGCGCGCTCGGCGGGCCGGCGGACGTCGCCGACGCACTGCCCCGGCTGCCGAAGACGGGCGCCGCCGAACTGCGCGCGTGGACCGAAGCGGCCCTGCACCCCGATCCGGCCGACGACCTGGAGGAACAACGCCCGTGAACGCCCCGGCGGAACCCTGGCCCGGCACCGACGCGGAGACCCTCCGCCTGTACCGGGCCCACCTGAGCAAGGGCCGCGCGACCGTGGCCGAACTCTTCGGCGGCCGGATGGAGGTCGCCTCGTCCGGCGCCTGGCTGACCACCAGCGACGGCGCGCGGTACCTCAACTGCGGCGGTTACGGCGTGTTCCTCATGGGCGCCCGGCACCCCGTCGTCATGGAAGAGGTGCGCCGCCAGCTCGACGTGCACCCCGTCGCCACCCGCATCCTGCTGGAGCCGGCCGCGGCCCGCGCCGCCGAGGCGCTGACCGCGGTGGCCCCGCCGGGCCTGGACCGCGTGCACTTCTCGCTCTCCGGCACGGAGGCGGTCGAGACCGCGCTGAAGCTGGCCCGCGCGAACGGCAGGCGGAAGGTCGTCGCCACGCACCTGGGCTACCACGGCAAGACGCTCGGCGCGCTGTCGGTCTCCGGCAAGGACGTCTATCAGCGGCCGTTCCGTCCCCTGCTGTCCGGCGTCACCCACATCCCGTACGGGGACGCCGATCTCCTGGAGAAGGAGCTGGCCGAAAGCCCCGGCGAGATCTGCGTGATCGTCGAACCGGTGCAGGGCGAGGGCGGCGTGATCATCCCGCCGGACGGCTACCTCCGCCGGATCGGCGAACTGTGCCGCCAGTACGGCGGGTTCTTCGTCCTGGACGAGGTGCAGACCGGCCTGGGCCGGCTCGGCACGTGGTGGGGCGCCGACGCCGCCGGAGTGGTGCCGGACGTGCTGCTCGCGGGCAAGGCGCTGGGCGGCGGCGTCGTCCCGGTCTCCGCCGCGCTCGCCACCCGGGAGGCGTTCCGCCCGTTCGACAAGGACCCCTACCTGCACACCGGTACGTTCTCCGGCGCCCCGCTCCTCATGGCCGCCGTGCAGGGCGCGATCCGGGCGATACGGGAGGATGATCTCGTACCGCGGGCCGCCGCGCTCGGCGCCCGGCTGCTGCCGCTGATCGCGGGGATCGCCGCCCGCAACGTCCCCGGTCTCGTCACCGCGGTGCGCGGCCGGGGCCTGCTCATCGGCGTGGAGCTGGCCGAGGCCGGCCTCGCGGGCGAGCTGCTGATCGAACTCTTCAACCACGGAGTGGTGGCCAACCACTCGATGAACGGCAGCAGCGTGGTGCGGTTCACCCCGCCCGCCGTGCTCACCGACGCGGACGTGGAACATCTCCTGGCCGCCTTCGACGCGGCCACCCGCGACCTGGTCGAGCACGCTGCCCGGATGCCGGAAAGGCGGTAGCCGACATGCGGCACGTGATCGTGGAAGCGCTCATCCCCGACGTCCCCGCGGAGGACGTCTTCGACGCCGTCCTGCGGTTCGAGCGCTATCCGGAACTGACCCCGCACGTGCGCTCCACGGTGGTGCACAGCGGCCCGCCGCAGCCAGCGGGCAGCTCCAGCTGGGAGCTGTACTTCCGCAGCGGCGTGCTGCGCTGGACGGAGAGCGAGAGTTACGACCGGGAGCGGCTGCACATCGCCTTCCGGCAGACCGACGGCGACTTCGACGAGCTGTCCGGCACCTGGGACCTGCGGCAGACCGGCGCGGACTGCGCCCTGCGCTTCGATGCCGACTTCGACTTCGGCATCCCCAGCATGGCGGGCATCCTCGACCCGATCGCCGCCCGCGTCATCGAGGAGACCATCGCCTGGGCGGTCACCGGGATGTTCGCCGGTGTCCGGCTCGGCGCCGAGGTCCGGACCGAGGAGCCGCAGGGCCGAGCGGAGGAGCCGCAGGGCCGGGCGGCCCAGCGGCTCGGCGCGGGGGAGTGACCGGTGGACCAGGCCAACCCCTTCGAGACCCGCACCACCTTCCGGCTGCACCGCGCCGAGTACCTGGCCGGACTGGTCGTGACGACCGTCCTGATCGTGCTGCACGCGGGCGAGATCCGCTGGCTCGTCGCGCTCGGCTTCTTCGTGTACATCGACCTCATCGGCTATCTGCCCGGAGCCCTCGCCTACCGCCGCAGCCCCGACAAGCGCGTCTCCAAGGTCTACTACGTCCTCTACAACAGCATGCACAGCCTGCTCACCCAGGGTGCCGTGGCCGCCCTGTGGTGCTGGCTGGTGCGCCCCGAATGGGCCCTGCTGGCGCTGCCGTTCCACCTGTGCGGCGACCGCGGCCTGTTCGGCAACTTCCTCAAGCCCTTCGCCCTGCCCTTCGAGCCCGTACCCGAACCGCTGTACCGGCGGCTGGCCGACGCCCTGCGGACCCGGAGCGCGGCAGCCCGGGTCCCGGCCCCGGCAGCCGTGCCGGCGCCGTCCGGCGGAGCGCTCCGCACCCACCACAGGAGGACACTCAGCGATGACTGACGCCCCCATCGACGCAGCGGACTGGGACACGGCACCCGGGCTCCTCGACGGAGCCAAGACCCTCGACCTCACCGCCGAGCAGTGCGACCTCGCGTACTGGCTCCGGCACGTCGCCCAGGGCACCCTGCGCGGCCGCGCCGTCACCGGACACGCCGAGCAGGCGCCGGTACCCCGGTACATGAAGGAGCCCGGCCCGCTGCGCGAGGCCCTCACCCTCGAACTCGGCTTCCGTTCCGTGGCCGAAGAGATGGCCACCCGCGCGCTCGGGTACTACGTCGCCCACGCCCCCGGCATCGCCGAGCTGGAGTTCTACGCCACGCAGCTGCTGGACGAGGCCCGGCACGCCCGGGTGTTCCGGCAGCACTTGGCCGAACTGGGCTGTCCTGAGCGGACGTTGGTGCGCGACATTCAGGAGATGGCCGCCGACTACCGCACTCGCGTGCTCGACCCGATCGAGCGGTTCTGTCTGGAAGTGATCCGCGACCAGGCGGACTTCGCGGGCGGTGTCGCCGTCTTCACGATCATCATCGAGGGCGTCCTCGCGCCCGCCGCCGAGCTCAGTGAACGCAAGTGGGACCGGCTCGATCCGGCCGCGGGGGAGATCTCCCGCGGCGCGGCGATCGACGAGATCCGCCACCTGGCCGTCGGCAGCTCGATCCTCCGTGACCATCTGGCCGCCCACCCCGACTACCGGCCGCGCCTCCTGGACATCCTGCGCGACGGCCGGAAGCTGTGGGACGAGGTGCCCGACAGTGAGTTCGTGCTCGCCCGTGAAGAGCTCTTCCAGAAGGGCATGGCGTACCACGCGGAGCTGATCGGCGACTACGAGGTCTGGCCGGGCCGCCGCCTGCTCGACACCACCCCCGAGGAGCGGTACGCCACGGCGGAACGCTGGACGGACGAGATGGCACGGGTCCGGCTGGCCCAGATGGGCCTGCCGGAAGCCGTCGCGATACTCGGCGACCCGGGCCAGGGGGCACGGTGACGGCCGATCAGGCGGACCGCGCCGCCGCGGTCCCCGCCGCGGTGCTGGCCGGAGTGGGCGGCCACCTGCCGCCCGATCTGGTGACCAACGACGATCTCGGCGCCCGCCTGGACACCTCCGACGCCTGGATCCGCTCCCGCACCGGCATCGCCGTGCGGCACGTGGCGCCGCGCGGCACGGCCACCTCGGATCTGGCCGTGGCGGCGGGACGGCAGGCCCTGCGCTCGGCAGGCTCGCCCGCGGTGGACGCGGTACTGCTCGCCACCATGACCCCCGACCACCCGTCGCCGGCCACCGCGCCCGAGGTCGCCACCCGCCTCGGCCTCGGCAGCGTCGCGGCCTTCGACGTCGCCGCGATGTGCGCGGGCTTCGTCTACGGGCTCGGCATCGCCGCCGGACTGATCGCGGGACGCGCCGCGGAGCACGTCCTGCTCATCGGCGCCGAAGTGCTCACCAGCGTCATCGACCCGCAGGACCGCTCCCTGGCGGTGCTCTTCGCCGACGGCGCCGGCGCGGTGGTGCTGCGGGCCGGCACGCCCGACGAGCCCGGCGCGCTCGGCCGTGTCGTCCTCGGCAGCGACGGCACCCGCGGCGAGCTGCTGCGGATCGCCGGGGGCGGCTCCCGGGAGCGGCAGAGCGGCCGGCCGCCCGTGCCCGGCGGGGAGTACCTGCGGATGCGCGGCCGGGAGGTCTTCCGGCAGGCGGTGGAGCGGATGGCGGACTCCTCGCGTACCGCGCTGGAGGCCGCCGGCTGGAAGACCGGCGACGTCGACCACCTCGTGGCGCACCAGGCCAACGCCCGCATCCTGGCCGCGCTCGGCGCCGACCTGGACATCCCCGCCGAACGGCAGCTGACCAACATCGCGCACACCGGCAACACCAGCGCCGCCTCCATCCCGCTGCTGCTCGCCGAGACCAGCGGGGACGGCCGGCTCCGGGCCGGCGACCGGCTCCTGCTGACCGCGTTCGGCGGCGGCCTCACGTGGGGCGCGACGACGCTCGTCTGGCCGGACGTGCGGCCCGGGCGCTGAGACACCGGCGCCGACGGCGCGCCCCGGACGGCACCACCGACGACCTCCCACCCGCCCACGACCCCGAGGAGCAGCATGTTCGACCAGCTCAAGGAGATCCTCGCCGGCAAGCTCCAGGTGCCGGCCGATCTGATCACCATGGAGGCCACCCCCGAGTCCATCGAGCTGGACTCCCTGGCCACCGTCGAGCTCTCCCTCGTCCTGGACAAGGAACTCGGCATCAAGATCAGCGATGACGCGTTGGCCGCGGCCCGGACCGTCGGCGACATCGTCCGGCTGATGGAGGAGCGGGGGGTGGCCCTCTGATGCCGGTCGCCGAAGCGGCCGTCACCGGCATCGGACTGGTGACTCCCGCGGGCATCGGGACCGGCGCGAACTGGGAGACGGTCTGCGCGCCGAAGCCGGCCGCCGCCCTGGACGCGGAGCTCGACGGAATACCGGTACGGATCTCCTGCCGCGTACCGGACTTCGACCCGGCCGCGCTCCTCGGGGCGCGCCGCGCCCACCGCTTGGACCGCGCGGCGCAGTTCGCGCTGGTGGCCGCGCGCGAGGCCGTCGCCGACGCCGGCCTCGACCCCGACGGCTGGGACGGGAGCAGGGTCGGCGTGGTGCTCGGCTGCGGGCTCGGCGGGATCGCGACCGCCGAACGCGAACACCGGGTGCTCAGGGAAGAGGGCGGCCAGTGGGTCTCGCCGCTGCTGATGACGATGTTCCCGGCCGGCACGATGGCGGGCCAGGTGGCCATCGAGTGCGGCGCCCGCGGCCCCAACCTCATGGTCAGTACCGCCTGCACGTCGGGCACCGCCGCGATCGGCGTGGCCCGTGACCTGCTGGCGCTCGGCCGCTGCGACATCGTCCTGGCCGGCGCCACCGAGGCCCCCGTCACGCCGCTCACCGTCGCCGGATTCGCCCAGATGGGCGCCCTCTCGCGGCGCCACGACGACCCGGCCGGCGCGTCCCGCCCCTTCGACGCCGACCGCGACGGCTTCGTGATGGGGGAGGGGGCGGGACTGCTCGTCCTGGAGCGCCCCGAGCACGCGCGGGCGCGCGGGGCACGCGTACGCGCCCGCATCGTCGGGTACGGCGGCACCGCCGACGCCCACCACATCACGGCCCCGCACCCCGAAGGGCAGGGCATCGAGGCCGCGTTGCGGGCGGCGCTGGCCGACGCCGACGCGGCACCGGACGCCGTGGACCACCTCAACGCCCATGGCACGTCAACGCCGTTGAACGACCTCGTCGAGGCGAAGGCGGTGCGCCGGGTCCTGCCGGGCGGCCCGCTGGTGACCTCCACCAAGGGCGTCACCGGCCATCTGCTCGGCGCCACCGGGGCGGTGGAGGCCGCCTACACCGTGCTCGCGGTGGAAGGCGGCCTGGTGCCGCCGACCGCCAACCTCGGCCGGCTCGACCCCGCCATCGACCTCGACATCGCCACCGCCCCCGTCCGCCGCCGCATCGGCCTGGCGCTCACCAGCTCCATCGGCTTCGGCGGCCAGAACACGGTACTGGCGGTGGCAGCGGCGTAGCCGGCGAGCGGGGTGGCCGGTGAGCGGGGTGGCCGGTGAGTGGGGTGGCCGGTGAGTGGCGTGGCCGCCGAGCGGGGCGGCCCGATGGCGTCCGGGCCGCCACCCTCGTCGTCCACCGCCGCCTACAGCGCCGCGGTGTCGTCCTGGCGCAGGATCGCGCGCTCCAGGGCGCGCAGCTCCCGACCCGGTTCCAGACCCAGTTCCGCCACGAGGTGGTGGCGGGCCCGCTGGTACGACGCCAGCGCCTCCGCCTGCCGGCCCGACCGGTACAGCGCCGTCATCAGATAGCCGCTCAGCCGCTCGTTCAGCGGATGCTCGCCCACCAGGCCGGTCAGCTCGTGCACCAGCGCCCGGTGCCGGCCCAGCCGCAGCTCCAGCTCGATCCGTTTCTCGGCCGCCGCGATCCGCTCCTCCGCCAGCTGCGCCGCCGCCCTGTCCACCGCGTCGCCCTGGAGGCCGGACAGCGCGGGCCCGCGCCACAGGTCGAGCGCGGCACGGTAGAGCACGGCGGCCTGCTCGGCGTGCCCCCGTGCCGCCGCCCGGTCGGCGGCCGCCACCTGCTGCCGGAACACCGCCACGTCCAGGTCGCCGGGCTCCGTGTGCAGGATGTAACCGTGCGCCCGGGTCTCGATCCGGCAGCCGTCGTGCAGCGCGTCGGCCAGCTTGTGCCGCAGCTGCGAGATGCAGATGTGCACCTGGCCGCGGGCGGTGGGCGGCGGCTGCTGACCCCAGACCGCTTCGATCAGCCCCGCCACCGGGACCACCCGGTCCGCACTGAGCAGCAAGGTGGCCAGGATCAGCTTCTGCCGGATCGCCCGCAGCGGCAGCGGGCATGGCCCCGTCCCCACCTCCAGTGGGCCGAGGAGACGGAAGAGCGGCAGGTCGGCGCATCGGGGACGGGGGTCGGAACGGGGCATGGACCTTCTCCGTGGCAAGAGCGTGGGGGTGCCGTGTTTCCGGACCATGCGCACACTAGACGCTTCGCCAATTCCCGCTCAAGCTGGGTGATTCGGTACAGGAGAACATGAGCCAACCGCGGTACCGAGGTTGCGGGCCCGTCCCGTATGTGCGCGGTCAGCAGGGTGTCAGCGCACGGTCAGCGCGCGGTCAGGGACGGCCCGCACAATGACCGCGGCCACCCGACCGACCGCGAAGCGAGGAGTGCCGTGCGGCTGCCCGTCGAACAGGAACTGCGCCAGGAGCGCGCCCGCTTCCTCGACACCATCGAGAGCCTGACCGACGCCGAGTTCGACGGCGCCAGCACCCTGTGCGCCGGCTGGGCGCCGCGCGACGTCCTCGCCCATCTGACCGGCACGGACCGGATCGGCGACTACCTCGCCAAGGGAATGTGGATCGACCGGGCCAACTCCGCGCAGGTGCGCAGGGGACGGACCATGAGTCGCGCGGAGCTGACCGCCGCCGGACGGCGCTGGGCCGTACGCCCCTCCCTCTTCGGCCGCTGCGCCGCCGCCTTCCTCCTCGGCGACACCGCCGTCCACCACCAGGACGTACTGCGCGGGCTCGGCCGCAGCCGCCGCCTGCCGCGCGCCGTCGAACGCGCCGTCTTCCAGGAAGGCGTCCTGCTCAGCTTCGAACACAACCGGCGCCTGCTGCGCCACCGTGTGGTGCCCACCACCGTGGACCTGCCCGCGCTCGGCAGCGGCCCCGAAGTGCGGGGCACGGCCGAAGCGCTCGGCATGTGGCTCGGCGGCCGGGACGCGGTGTCCGGTGAGCTCGAATTCAGCTCAGTACAGGGGCGGTTGTGCCCGGCACCCGTTACGATCTGAGGTCTCGCTCGGCCCGATGCCCGAAGGCGACGCCCTGGAGACTGGAGTCCACAGCCATGACCGTCCGGCCCGCGTACACCACCGACCAGCTGCTGGAGTCCATGCCGCTCGCCGTCACCCTCGGCGTCCGGCTCGACACCGCCGAACCGGCCGAGGTCGTCGGACACCTGGACCACTCGGCCGCGCTGACGACGCTCGGCGGCGCCCTGCACGGCGGCGCGCTGATGACCCTGGCCGACTCCGTCGGCGCCGTCTGCGCCTTCCTCAACCTGCCGCCGGACGCCACCACCACGACGCTGGAGTCCAAGACCAACTTCCTGCGTGCCGTACGCGAAGGCACGGTCCGGGCCACGGCATGCCCGCTGCACACCGGCCGGACCAGCATCGTTGTACAGACCGACCTGCACGACGACGCGGGCCGGCACATCGCCCGGACCACCCAGACACAGGCGGTGCTCCCGGCCGGGCCGCGGGACTGAGAGCCCCCGCTCACCCGCTCCGGTGCGCCCGCCGGACCCAGGGGTCGGCGAGCGCCTCCCCCAGCCAGTCCAGCGCCGCCCGCCCGGTGCGGACCGGGTTGGCCAGCCGGCCCACGCCGTCGATGACGATCTCCACCACGTCCCCGTCCGCCAGCGTGAAGTCCAGCTCCGGCACGATGCCCGTACCGGTCGAGAGCACCGCGCCGTCCGGGAACGGCTGGCCGTGGAAGAGGTGGCGCACCAGGTCCTGCGGGGTGCGGTGGAAGGCGGCGGTGGAGGTCGTGGCCTCGTAGGCGGGCGCGCCGTCCCGGTGCACGGTCATGGCGATCTTCAGGGCCGACGGGTCGCCGATCTCCCACGCGGGCACGATGCCCGCCGAGAGGGCCGTACTGCCGGCGTAGACCTTGGCCTGCGGCAGGTACAGCGGGTTCTCGCCCTCGATGGAGCGGGAGCTGACGTCGTCGGCGACGAGGTAGCCGACGGTCTCGGCGTGCCGGTTCAGTACGAGCGCCAGCTCCGGCTCGGGGACGTTCAGCGCGGAGTCGTCCCGTACGGCGATCGGCTCGCCGTCCGTCACCACCCGCCACGGCACGGACTTGAAGAACAGCTCGGGCCGCTCCGCGTCGTAGATCCGCTCGTACACCGACTGTTCGGTGCTCTCGGCGATCCGCGCCTCGCGCGAGCGTTCGTACGTCACGCCGGCCGCCCACACCTCCGTCAGCCCGTCGACGGGCGGCAGCAGCAGAACCTCCGACGCGGCGGCGTCCGGCGCACGCGCCGCGGTCTCCTCGGCGAGCGCCCGCAGTTCGGCGGAGGTGCGGTGCAGCAGGTCGGCGAGGCGCGGCGCGCCGGGGAACGCGCGGATCGCGCCGTCGTCGTCCGCGAGGCCGGTGCGGACCGCGCCCGTGGTGTCAGCGAAGCGCACGATGCGGGTCATCGGTGATGTCCTCCTTGTCGGTGTGCGGATGAGCGGCGGGGGTACGGAGGCCGGCCCAGCGGAAGCCGGTGACGACCGCGGCGCCGGCGACGACGATCACGGCGACGGCGTACAGGCCGTTGGCGCCGGATCCGGTGGACGACTCGACGACGCCCATGACGTACGGGCCGAGGAAGCCGCCGAGATTGCCGAAGCCGGAGATCAGCGCGATCGTGCCGGCCATCTGGACGCCGGTGAGGATCGTCGGCGGCACGGTCCAGAAGACCGGCTGGGCGCCCAGGAAGCCGAACGCGGCGACGCACAGCGCCGCCACCGCCGGGACCGGGGGCAGCAGCGCCGCGCCGACCAGGCCGGCCGCGGTGAGGAGCAGGGCGAGGCGGAGCGGGCCGCGCCGGTTGCCGCTGCGGTCCGAGAACCAGGGCAGGACCAGCACGCCGAGCAGCGCGCACACCCAGGGCAGGGCCGAGACGAAGCCGATGCCGACGTCGTCCAGGCCGCCGATCCGGCCGACCAGCGCGGGCAGCCAGAACGTCACCCCGTACACGCCGATCTGGATCGCGAAGTACACGAACATCAGGCGCAGTACGCGGCTGTCGCCGACGATCTCGCGGATGCGGCGCGGCGGCCGGGCGTCCTCGGCGGGCCGGTCCGCCTCGATGCGCGCGGCCAGCAGCCGCTTCTCCTCGGCGGTCAGCCAGCGCGCCTGCTCGGGGCGGTCGGTGAGCAGCCACGGCACGGCGAGCGCCAGGAGGACGGTCGGCGCGCCCTCCAGCAGGAACATCCACTGCCAGCCGTCCAGCCCGGCCAGGCCGTGCAGCCCGATGAGGTAACCGCCGACGGGGTTGCCGATGATGCTGGAGATCGCCACGGCGGACTGGAACATGCCGGTGGCCTTCCCGCGGTCGGAGGCGGGGAACCAGTAGGTGATGTAGAGGATCACGCCGGGGAAGAAGCCGGCCTCGGCGGCGCCGAGCAGGAAGCGCAGCACGTAGAAACCGGTGGGGCTGGCGGTCAGCGCCATCGCGCAGGACAGCAGGCCCCAGACGAACATCAGCGCGGCGAGCCAGCGGCGGGCGCCCCAGCGGTGCAGTACCAGGTTCGAGGGCACGCCGAGCAGCGCGTAGCCGACGAAGAAGACGCCGGCGCCGAAGCCGTACGCGGCCGCGTCGATGCCGGCGTCGGTGGCGAGGTGACTCTTGACGAGCGCGACGTTCGTCCGGTCCAGGAAGCTCAGGACGAACATCAGGAACAGGGGTGGGAGCAGGCGCCGCGCGACCTTCCGGCGCACGCGGTCCGCGGTGGTTGCCGCGTTCATCCGACCTCCTTGGAGACATCTGACCGCTGGACCGTACGAGGCGTGGTCCGCCCGGGCAATACCTCGAACACCGGCAATTTTGCTCGACGAAACATCTGGTCGATGACGCAGACATCTGACATCTTGGGGGCGCTGCGCCGCAGCCCTACTCAGGGACGTACATGTACAGGAGTGAGCGCCGATGACAGCGGCCCGTATCGTCGACGTCGAGACCATCGACATCCGCTTCCCCACTTCCCAGGACCTCGACGGCTCCGACGCCATGAACGAGGCCCCCGACTACTCGGCCGCCTACGTCGTACTGAAGGCCGACGGGCCCGGCGTCCCCGAGGGACACGGCTTCACCTTCACCATCGGCCGCGGCAACGACCTCGCCGTCCAGGCGGCCCGTGCCATCGGCGAGCGCGCGATCGGCATGACCGTCGAGGAGATCACCGGCGACCTCGGCGGCTTCTCCCGCCACCTGCTCGGCGACAGCCAACTGCGCTGGCTCGGCCCGGACAAGGGCGCGATCCACCTCGGCACCGCCGCCGTCCTCAACGCCGCCTGGGACCTGGCCGCCAAGCAGGCCGGCAAGCCGGTCTGGAAGCTGCTCGCCGACATGACGCCCCAGCAGATCGTCGACCTGGTCGACTGGCGGTACCTCAAGGACGCGCTCACCCCCGAGGACGCGCTGACGATGCTTCAGGAACGCGCGGCAGGCCGGGCCGAACGCGAGGCGCACGTACGGGAGCACGGCTACCCCGCCTACACCACCAGCGCCGGCTGGCTCGGCTACGACGACGCCAAGCTCGCCCGGCTCTGCCAGGAGGCCGTCGACGCGGGCTGGGACTCCGTCAAGCTCAAGGTCGGCGCGGACCTGGCGGACGACATCCGGCGCTGCCGCATCGCCCGCGACATCATCGGTCCGGACCGCCGCCTGATGATCGACGCCAACCAGACCCTCGGCGTCGACGAGGCCGTCGCCTGGGCCAAGGCGCTGGCGGAGTTCGACATCTGGTGGTTCGAGGAGCCCACCAGCCCCGACGACGTACTCGGCCACGCCGCCATCGCCCGGCAGATCGGCCCCACCCACGTCGCCACCGGCGAACACGCCCACAACGCCGTGATGTTCAAGCAGTTCCTGCAGGCCGACGCGATCGGCATCTGCCAGATCGACGCCTGCCGGCTCGGCGGCGTCAACGAGGCCGTCGCCGCCCTGCTGCTGGCCGCGGCACACGGCGTACCGGTCTGCCCGCACGCCGGCGGCGTCGGCCTGTGCGAACTCGTACAGCACCTGTCGCTCTTCGACTACATCACGGTCAGCGGCTCCCTGGAGAACCGCGTCATCGAGTACGTCGACCACCTCCACGAGCACTTCCACGACCCGGTCCGCATCCGCGGCTCGCGCTACCTCGTCCCCGAGGCCCCCGGCTACAGCGCGCGGATCCGCCGCGAGACGCTGGAGCGGTACCGCTACCCGGAAGGGCCGGTCTGGAGCGGCCGCGGCCGGGTGGCATCCTGACGTCCATGCCCACCAAGAAAGAGCGGCCGGGACGCGGTGACGGGACCGGCGCCGGCGGCGGCAGCGTCGTCGACGAGGCGATCGGCCGGCTGCGCAAGCGCATCGAGAGCGGCGAGTTCACGCCCGGCCACCGCCTCCCCCCGGAGGCGGTGCTCGCCGCCGAGCTGGAGCTCTCCCGCCCCTCGCTCCGCGAGGCGGTCCGCGCGCTGGCCATGGCGGGGGTGCTGGACGTACGGCGCGGGGACGGCACCTTCGTCACCGACCTGCGCCCGGACCGGCTGCTCAGCGCCATCGGCAGCTTCCTGGACCTGGCCCAGGACACCGGCCTGGAGGAGATGCTGGAGTGCCGCAAAGTACTGGAGCCCGGCGCCACCGCGCTCGCGGCCACCCGCATCGACGACGCGGCGCTGGACGGCCTGCTGGAGCGCATCGAACGGATGCGGACCCTCCAGGACCCGGAGGAGCTGGTACGCGAGGACCTCGCCTTCCACGCGGACATCGTCGCGGCGACCGGCAACCGCACGCTGGAGTCCCTGGTCTCCTCCGTCACCCAGCGCACTGCCAGGGCCCGCATCTGGCGTGCGCTGGTCAAGTCGGACGTGCTCGCCTGGACCCACCAGCAGCACATGGACATCTACGCCGCGCTGCGCGCCCGCGACAGCCTGGCGGCCTTCACGGCGGCCGGCCGCCATGTGGGTGACGTCGAGCTGTGGGTCCGCGAACGCCTGGACCCGCTCCGGGAGCGCTGACAGCCGTACGAGTCCCCGGGGCGGCGCGCCCCGTCCGTGCGCGCGCCGCCGTTCACTCGTCCCGTGGCCAGTAGTCCAGATCGCCGCCCCGCCACTCGATGAGCGCGGGATCGGCCAGCGGGATCTCCTCCGCGTCGGACAGCCCGGCCCGGCGCAGGAACTCGGCGACGTCCCCGCGGCCGTGGGCGAGGCCGACGATCTGGCCGTGAATGGTCACCCGCCGCCCACCGGCGGTGGGCGGATACACGATCACCGGTGGATGTGTGGTCATACCCCCCAGGCTGTCTCCCCGCCGCCCGCCGCGCATCCCGAAGGCCCGAATCCGCTCGTGCCGATGCCCGCGGACGCGCCCCGGAACGTGCTCCGGACGGCGGGCGCGCACGGTCGAAGGTGTCCCGGGCAACGGCTACGATCGGCGCATTCGTGGCTGCCGCCGGGAGGAAGAGCGAGAGATGGGCCTGTTCCGCCGGGGACCGAAGCGGGATCCGCGCGACACCCCGCGCGATGAGGAGTTCGGATTCTTCTCCGACCGGGAGGGCGGGATCTTCCGCGGCCAGGTGCGGTCGGCCTTCGCCGAGCTGGGCCTGGAGGTCACGGTGTACGCCGGCATGGTCACCGACTCGGCGGGCCGGCAGTTCGGCCTCGGCAATCTGGCCGCCGTCTGCCACCGCGACCGCCGCGGCGAGCGCGCCTGGCCCGCGCTCGTCCGGGACCACGTCGGCAAGGTCCTCCGTACGATGGACGGCCCCCAGCCGATGGAGACGATGCCCGAGGACGAGATCCGGGCCCGGCTCTACCCCCGCGTCGTCGCCGAGGACTCCCTCCCCGCCTCCGACTCCTTCCGGTACGCGCGCCCGCTCGCCCCCGGCCTGCGCGAGGTCCTGGCGCTCGACCTGCCCGAGGCGGTGCAGATACTCGGCGAGGACTCGCTGCTGGACATCGGGGACGTCGCCGAGCTGCGCATCCGGGCGCTGAACAATCTCCGGGCGCTGCCGGTCGAGGGGCACGAGACGGTCCGCCGCGGCGACGGCTCGGCCTTCGAAGTGGTACTGGGCGACTCCTTCTTCACCGCCAGCCGGGTCCTGGTCCTCGATGAGCTGGTCGAGCGGCTGACCGGCGCGCCGCTGACGCCCGACGGGGCGCTGGTGGCGCTGCCCTTCCGGCACCAGCTGGCCTTCCACCGCATCCACGACGCCCAGGTGGTACCGGCGCTGCAGGCCATGGCGCAGTTCTCCGCCGCCGCGCACGAGGACTCGGCGGGCGCGATCACGCCGAACGTCTTCTGGTGGCGCCAGGGCACGATGACCCGGCTGAGCGAGCCGGACGGCGACGGGCTGCGGGTCGTCGTCGACGAGGACTTCCAGACCATGCTGGAACGGCTGGTCCAGGACGAGGCGTAGGAGCGGCCGAAGGGGCCTCGGGGACCCCTGACCGGCGCTCCATAGATTTTTCCACGAAATTCTCGCGGAACGGGGAACCTCTCATGCCCTCGGCCCGTTGTACCGAGTGAGGCCCCGCATCATCCCCCGTGTGCGGGGCCTCACCAATGCCCGGCGGGGCCGTCCGCGCGCAGCCGCAGGCCGTCGGCGACGATCAGGTCCGAGGTGACCAGCGCCTGCTCGGCGGAGACGTCGGTCATGTAGACGAAGGGCGGGACCAGCGGCGGCACGGGCAGCCGGTCCGGGGTGAAGGTCAGGCAGAGCACCCCTTCCACACAGCCGCGGAACTTCGTCAGATAGAGCGTGACGTCGCCGCTCAGATCCAGCGACTTCGCGCCCAGCCCCAGCTCGTCGCTGCCGTCGCGGGTGAGCAGACGGTAGTCGGTGAGGGACGCGGCCTTCATCCTCAGCACCATTGCCCGGACCGGGCCGCGCGCGGTGGGCACGTCCTCGACCCCGGCGAGCGTGAAGCCCTTGGGGGCGAAACGACTGGTCGTGACGGTGGGGACGGCGGCGGGGGCGGGGATGCCGGCGCCGGCCGCCCGGGCCTCGGTGGCGGGCGTCCCGAGCGCGGCGAGGAGGGCGACGGGCAAGGCCACGGCGAGGGCCGTACGGGGGCCTGTGCGGCCGGGGCCTGTACGGTCGGTGGCTGTGCGGCCGGGCGGGGGAGCGGCGCCCGCCTCCGCTTCCGCAGTCGCATCCTCCGCCGCCACCGCCTCGTCCAGTACCGGCGTCCAGCCGAAGCCCATCGCCGCGCCCGCGATGCCCAGCCCCATGCCGACCAGGAAGCCGCCGAGGTTGGTGGCCGCGAAGGAGATCACGGACAGGATCAGCGCGTTGACGCTCACGTAGTGCCGCGCGGCCGGGGTGCACCACAGGAACACCCCGGCCACGATCAGCGCCAGCCCGATGCCGAGCGCCGCGAGCCCGCCGAGCCCCAGGCTGACCAGCACGCCGAGCGGGGAGAGCGGGACGAGCAGCAGCTCGGCGCCGCCCAGTATCAGCAGCAGCCCGGCCCAGAACGGCCGGGTCCGCCGCCACCCGCGGAACCGCGCCTTCAGAAGCACTTCTCGCCGCCCAGGCTGACGCCCAGCTTCAGGCCCTTGAGGCGGAAGTTCCCGCCGGTGGCCGACCAGGCGTGCGACTTCACGCCCGCGACCTCGATGTCACCGGCCTGCAGCCCGAACTTGCCCTTCGGGCCGCGGACGCCCGGTACTTCGTCCAGCGTCGAGGCGTCCCGGCCGATCTGCGCCGTCCCGAAGCGCGCGTCACCGACCAGGTCCTCGCCGTCGATGACGAGGCTGTCCGCGGTGACCGGGCCCGCCTTCCCGCCCGCGGTGAGCTTGAAGACCACCGGCCCCACCGGCGTACTGACCTGCGCCGACTGGCAGATGTCGGAGAGGTGTGCCCTGCCGATGCCGAGCAGGGCCACGGGATGGCCGGTGCCGTCGGTGGAACGGTCGGTGTGCACGTACGAGGCCAGCCCGTCGCTGGTCAACTTGCCCGAGGTGACCTGGAAGTTGGTGCCGGAGACGGCGAACGACGCGGCGAGCACGCCCTGCGCCATTACGGTCGCCAGCGCGCCGACGGCCAGTACCGCCGGCACGGCCACGACCGCGCTCTTCCTCCAGGACGTGCGGCCTTCCGGTACGGCCCGCTGATTCCTGCCCACTGCTTCCTCCCTGGGGAGCGCTCGGTCATGGCGTTCGGTCACAGCGCTGACGTGCGGTTACTTGCGGTAACGAAGGTAGCTGACGAGAGATTAGGACCGTTGTTGACTACGCGTCAACAGTGCTGCACGAACGTGGGGCGGGAGGCCACGGCCCCCCGCCCCACGCACCACTCACTCGATGGGTCCTACTTGATCGCCTTGATCAGCTCGCCGTTCGCGGTGTCCCCGCTGAGCTCCCAGAAGAACGTGCCGCCCATGCCCTGCTCGTTCTTGAAGGCCATCTTCGTGCCGATGGTCTCCGGAGTGTCGTAACTCCACCACTGGTCACCGCACTTGGCGTACGCGGTGCCGCCGACCTTGCCGGTCGCCGGGCAGCGGCCCTTGAGGTCCTTGTAGTCCTCGATGCCCGCCTCGTACTTGCCCGGTGCCGCGCCGGTCGCCGTGCCGCCCGGTGCGTCCTGCGTGACGCCGCTCCAGCCGCGCCCGTAGAACCCGATGCCCAGCAGCAGCTTGTTGGCCGGGATGCCGAGACCCTTGAGCTTCTTGGTCGTGTCGGCGGTGTTGAAGCCGGCCTTCGGTATGCCGTTGTACGAGGTCAGCGGCGAGTGCGGGGCCGTCGGACCCTTGGCGTCCCAGGCGCCGAAGTAGTCGTACGTCATGGGGTTGTACCAGTCGACGTACTGCGCGGCGCCCGCGTAGTCGGTGGCGTCGATCTTGCCGCCGGACGAGGCGTCCGCGGTGATCGCCGCGGTCACCAGATTGCTGCCGCCGAACTTCGCGCGCAGCGCCTTCATCACGTTCGTGAAGGCGGTCCGGCCGCTGGTGTCGCAGGTCAGGCCGCAGGCGTTGGGGTACTCCCAGTCGATGTCGATGCCGTCGAAGACGTCCGCCCAGCGCTTGTCCTCGACCAGGTCGTAACAGGACTGCGCGAACGCCGCCGGGTTCTTGGCCGCCTCGGCGAACCCGCCGGACCAGGTCCAGCCGCCGAAGGACCAGATCACCTTGAGGTTCGGGTGCAGCGCCTTGAGCTTGCGCAGTTGGTTGAAGTTGCCGCGCAGCGCCCCGTTGTCCCAGGTGTCGGCCTTGCCGTCGACGCTCTGGTCGGCGGTGTACGCCTTGTCGTAGTCGGCGTACGCGTCACCTATCGCGCACTTGCCGCCCGTGACGTTGCCGAAGGCGTAGTTGATGTGCGTCAGCTTGTTCGCCGAGCCGGAGGTCTCGATGTTCTTGACGTGGTAATTGCGCTGGTAGACACCCCAGTTGGTGAAGTACCCGACGACCTTGTCGCCGGCCGCCGTGGTCCCGGCGCCGACCGATGCGGGCTGTGCGGCGGCGGTCTTGGCGGAGGCGGGGGCGGGGGCGGCCGCGGCGGTCCCGGTGAGCGCGCCGGCGCCCATCGCGGCCGTGCACAGGGCCGCGGCCACGGCCGCGAATCCGTGGTGGAGGCGCTTCTTGTGCGGTCTGAGCATGGTTGCTCCTCGGAGTGGGGGTCCATCGAGGGGGAAGTGCTGTGACCTGCGTCCGCAGTGGCGCCGAACGCGTGGAGCGTCGGGGGAGAACGTAGAAGGACTAGACCAACTGGGTCAATGGTTTGGACCAATTTGCTGAACACCCGCCGACGGACCGACGACCATCGGGAGAAGCCGATCAAGGGGTGAAGGGCGCCGCCGTATTGGGCATACTTCCTGCGCCACCGCCGCAGGTCATCGCCTTCCGCGACCCGGAGAGGGATCATCGCGGCAGTGGGGACCGGTCGCGCCGCGCCACCCGAGCGGTGCTCCGCCGCAGTGCCCTACAGGGAGGAAAGCGCCGCCATGACCGAGTACGGACCGAGGCCCGTGGACCGCAGGCTGCCCACCGACGAAGCCCGCCAGCTGATGACGCTCGTACGCGACCTGGCGGCCCGCGAGATCGCGCCCGCGGCCGCCGCGGAGGAGGAGGCGGGCCGGTTCCCCCGCGAGCTCTTCACCCTGCTCTCCGAGTCGGGCCTGCTCGGCCTGGTGTACGCCGAGGAGTTCGGCGGTGGCGGCCAGCCGTACGAGGTCTACCTCCAGGTCCTCGAAGAGCTGGCCGCCGCCCGGCTCACCGTCGGCCTCGGCGTCAGCGTCCACACCCTGGCCTGCCACGCGCTCGCCTCGTACGGCACGAAGGAGCAGCGCGCCGAGCACCTGCCCGCGATGCTCGGCGGCGGCCTGCTCGGCGCGTACTGCCTCTCCGAGCCCGCATCCGGGTCGGACGCCGCGTCCCTGACCACCCGCGCCACGCGGGACGGCGAGACGTGGGTGCTGAACGGTACGAAGGCGTGGACCACGCACGGCGGCATCGCCGACTTCTGCACCGTCCTCTCCCGCACCGGGGGAGCGGGCTCGCACGGCATCACGGCCTTCCTGGTCCCCGGCGACGCCGAGGGGCTGAGCGCCGCGCCGCCCGAGCGCAAGATGGGCATGAAGGGCTCGCCCACGGCGCAACTGCACTTCGACGGCGTACGGATCGGGGACGCGCGCCGGATCGGCGAGGAGGGCCAGGGCTTCGCCATCGCGCTCGACGCGCTGGACTCCGGGCGGCTGGGCATCGCCGCGTGCGCCGTGGGCGTGGCGCAGGCGGCCCTCGACGAGGCGCTGGCGTACGTCGTGGCGCGCCGTCAGTTCGGGCGCCCGCTCGCCGACTTCCAGGGGCTGCGCTTCATGCTCGCCGACATGGCCACGCAGGTGAGCGCCGGGCGGTCGCTCTACCTCACCGCGGCCCGGCTGCGGGACGAGGGCCGCCCCTTCACCAAGGAGGCGGCCATGGCCAAGCTCTTCTGCTCGGATGCCGCGATGCGCGTCACGACCGACGCGGTCCAGCTGCTCGGAGGGTACGGCTACACCGCGGACTTCCCGGCCGAGCGCTACATGCGCGAGGCCAAGGTCCTGCAGATCGTGGAGGGCACCAACCAGATCCAGCGGATGGTCATCGCCCGGCACCTCGCGGGCCCGGAGTCCCGCTGATCACAGGCCCGGTCACAGGCCAGGAGTCCCGCTGACGGCACGTCAAAAACGGGACTGCACAAGGCGGATGCGTCACGTCGCGGCAAAAGGGTGCGAGTGAGTCGGGCGGCTCACTCGCACGGTGACGTCGCGGACGGTGATGTCGCGGAGAGCGCTCCGCGGGCGCGTCAGCGGTGCCGGCGCATCAGGGGGACGCGCACCGGGCGGGAGCCGGGGCCGCCCACGTGGGAGAACGGCTGAGTGCGCCAGTTCAGGCCCTCCGGGAGCGTCAGGAGCATGCCGCTGTCCTGCTCCTGGGGAGCCAGCTCGTCATCGGCGGAGGCCGTCTCGGCCACACCCCGGCCGGAACCCTGGCAGACCGTCAGGCCGAAGGGGTTCCAGGGCGAGGAGCAGACCGCGTGCTCGGGCAGCGTGTCCTCGTCGGCGAGCAGCGCGATCGGCTGCCCGCAGTCCGGGCAGCTGACGCGGTAGAGCTCGACGGTGTCGAAGGCGTCGAATTCGTCGAAGGCGTCGTCGCGGAAACTGTCGCCCTCCTGGGCGGCGGTGTTCTCCAGCGTGGATTCCTGCTTCGGGCGTCGCATGATGTCCATCCCCCTCGGGTGGGCTGCGAGTACCGCCATCGTCCTGTGTTGGGCGGCCTCGACCATCACGAGCATTTCCCTGCCTCTCGACTGCATAATCTTGGCTTCCGGCCGGACACGGAGTGAGGGGTGTGGTGTTCGTCACACAGGGGGCGCACGGTGTCCACGATCCGGCGCGAGCTGCGCCGCAGCGCCCCGGCACAGTAGGTTGATCGTGTGGAGGAGCTGGACCGACAAATCGTGGATCTGCTCGTCAAGGACGGGCGGATGAGCTACACCGACCTGGGCAAGGCCACTGGCCTGTCCACCTCGGCGGTGCATCAGCGCGTGCGCAGACTGGAGCAGCGCGGCGTGATCCGCGGCTATGCCGCCATCGTCGACCCCGAGGCGGTGGGGCTGCCGCTGACCGCCTTCATCTCGGTCAAACCCTTCGACCCCAGCGCCCCGGACGACATCGCCGAGCGGCTGGCCGAGGTCCCCGAACTGGAGGCATGCCACAGCGTCGCGGGCGACGAGAACTACATCCTCAAGGTCCGGGTGGCCGCGCCGCTGGACCTGGAACACCTGCTCACCCGCATCCGCACCCTGGCCGGCGTCTCGACGCGCACGACCGTGGTGCTGTCCACGCCGTACGAGGCCCGGCCGCCCCGCATCTGACGCGCGGCGGCGCGCCCGTACGGATGCGGGCGCGCCCCCGGGCGGCGCCTGTCCGGATGCCGGTCACGCCACACCCACCCCGCGCGTCCGCCGGGCACGCGCAGGGGCGAAACTGTCCGGTATGAGCGAACGCACCCCCGCACCGGCCCCCGACCGCACCGTCCTGCTGCGCCGCGGCGAGGTCCACAGCCCGGCCGACCCCTTCGC
Source organism: Streptomyces sp. NPDC000151 (assembly GCF_040301705.1). NCBI lineage: Bacteria > Bacillati > Actinomycetota > Actinomycetes > Kitasatosporales > Streptomycetaceae > Streptomyces > Streptomyces sp. NPDC000151. Next base: position 21,333 of record NZ_JBEPFC010000003.1, read on the forward strand.
CACCGCCATGGTCGTCGAGGGCGGCTCGGTCGCCTGGGTCGGCTCGGAGGGCGCCGCCGACTCCTTCGCCGACGGGGTCGACGAGGTCATCGACCTCGACGGCGCGCTCGTGACCCCCGCGTTCACTGACGCACATGTGCACACCACCGCCACCGGGCTCGCGCTCACCGGCCTCGACCTCAGCGACACCCACTCCCTCTCCGGCGCCCTGGACCGCATCCGCTCCTTCGCCGCCGCCCGCGCCGCCGACCGCGTGCTGCTCGGCCACGGCTGGGACGCCACCGCCTGGCCCGAGGGCCGCCCGCCCTCCCGCGCCGAACTGGACGAGGCCACCGGCGGCCGCCCGCTCTACCTCAGCCGCATCGACGTGCACTCCGCCGTCGTCACCACCGCCCTCCAGGACCTCGTCCCCGGCCTGCGCGAACGCGCCGGATTCGACCCCGCTGGACCGCTCACCGGCGACGCCCACCACGCCGTCCGGCAGGCCGCGTACGACACCGTCACCCCGGCCCAGCGCGCCGCCGCACAGGCCGCCGCGCTCGCGCACGCCGCGTCCCTCGGCATCGGCACCGTCCACGAATGCGCGGGGCCCGAGATCTCCGGCGAGGACGACCTGACCGCGCTGCTCGCCCGCGCCGCCGCCGGCGACGGCCCGCGCGTCGTCGGCTACTGGGGCGAGCTCGTCACCACCGCAAAGGAAGCGGAGCGGATCAGGGAGCTCGGCGCCGTCGGCGCCGCGGGCGACCTGTTCGCCGACGGCTCGCTCGGCTCGCACACCGCCCACCTCTGCACCCCGTACGCCGACGCCGCGCACACCGGCAACGCGCTGCTCGACGCCGACACCGTCGCCGCGCACGTCGCCGCCTGCACCGAAGCCGGCCTCCAGGCGGGCTTCCACGCCATCGGCGACGCCGGGCTCACCGCCGTGGTCGACGGCGTACGGGCAGCCGCCGACCGGGTCGGCCTGGACCGGGTACGCGCCGCCCGGCACCGCATCGAACACTGCGAGATGCTCACCCCGGACACCCTCGCCGGCTTCGCCGAACTCGCCCTGACCGCCTCCGTCCAGCCCGCCTTCGACGCGCTCTGGGGCGGCGAGGAGGGCATGTACGCCACCCGCCTCGGCGCCGAACGGGCCCGCACCCTCAACCCGTACGCAGCGCTCCTCAAGGCCGGCGTCCCGCTCGCGCTCGGCTCCGACAGCCCCGTCACCCCGCTCGACCCCTGGGGCACGGTCCGCGCCGCCGTCTTCCACCGCACCCGCGAGCACGGCATCTCCGCGCGCGCCGCGTTCACCGCCCACACCCGCGGCGGCTGGCGGGCCGTCGGCCGCGACGAAGCCGGCATTCTCGTGCCGGGCGCGCCCGCCGACTACGCGGTCTGGCACACCGGCGAGCTGCTCGTCCAGGCCCCCGACGAGCGCGTCCAGCGCTGGTCCACCGACCCCCGCTCCGGCACACCCGGCCTGCCCGACCTCACCCCCGGCCGGGAGCTGCCGCGCTGCCTGCGGACCGTCGTCGGCGGCCGGACGGTCTTCCAGCGGCCGAACGAGTGAACCTCCCATGACGGGTGCCGCCGGGCGACGTGCCCGGCGCGTACTCGCCCTACCTGCGGCAGTTCGGCACTGACCTGGTTGAACGCAAAAACGACGCAGGTAGAACGGATGTTGACAGGAGCCCGTCGGCGGCCGGTAGGTTCGGCCGAGTCCACCACAAGGACGTCCGACCGGCAGGCCACCGCGCAGTCGTCGAACGCAGCTGGGCCATGGGGTGGTGCGCCGCACGGCACACCACAACTGGGAGCCAGGTCCACCCCTGCGGCACGGAAGCGACGGTTCAGGTTTCGGCAGGTCGGCGGGTGCGACCCGGGTGGGGCCCGGACGCTCAGTAGACAACGGCTCTCGGTCGACCCGCAGCCAGCGGGCCCCAGGTCGGCCCGAAGGGCGCCGGGCCCCGATCCGCACCCCGCGGATCACCGCCCCACCCGCACCCCGCCTCGCAACGAGGCGCTCTCTTCGTACGCGGCACCGCCTCGCCCTCACCGAGCGCGACCGCGCGTATCCGTACCGGTCACCGGCGTCCCGCGCGCACGCGCCCCGTTGTACCGTCGGCTCACCACCGCACGACCTGCAGGAAGGCCGCGACCGTGCCATCGGGCTCCGAAACCACCGCCGAAACCGTGCCAGGCCCTGCCCAGGGCCCTGGCGGGGACGGCCCCGCCGCCGACGGCGGCCCCGTGGCCACCGAGGCGCCCGCCGCCGCGGGCCGCCGCCCCGGACGCCTGCGCCGCCTCGCCGCCCTCGTGCGCCGCGAGACGCCCCGCACGGTGCTCGCGGTCCTCGCCGGACTCGCACTCGGACTGGCCTTCCCGCCGTACGACTTCTGGCCGCTGTCGATCCTGGCCGTGGCGGGACTCGGCCTGCTCACCCGCGGCCGTACGGCACGTCAGGCGGCCTGGACCGGCCTCGTGTTCGGCTGGCCGTTCTTCTTCCTGCTGCTGAAGTGGCTGCACGTGGTCGGCTGGGACGCCGTGGTCGGCCTCTCCTTCGCCGAGGCCGTCTTCGTGGCGCTGCTCGGCGCCGGACTGGCGGTCACCTCGCGCCTGAAGGCGTGGCCCCTGTGGGCGGCCTGCCTGTGGGTGGCCCAGGAGTGGGCCCGCGACCGGCTGCCCTTCGGGGGCTTCCCCTGGGGCCGCCTCGCCTTCGCCAACACCGACTCGCCCTACACCCCGCTCGCCGCGCTCGGCGGCGCGCCCCTGGTGACCTTCGCCGTCGCGCTCAGCGGCACGCTGCTCGCCGCGGTCGCCGTGACCGTGTGGGGTCTGCGCAGGAAGGCCGATGGCGGCGGTACGCGGCTGCGCCGGGCGATCCCGGCACTGGAAGCCTTCGGGCTGGCCGCGGCCGTCACCGTCGCCGGGTACGCCGTGCCGGTACCGACCAAGGCCACCGACCACCTGGACATCGCCGTCGTGCAGGGCAACGTCCAGCAGCCCGGCATGGACTTCCTCGGCCGCCCGATGCAGATCCTGGACAACCACGCCACGGCCACCGAGAAGCTGGCCGCCGACATCAAGGCCGGCCGGGCGAAGAAGCCCGACCTGGTCATCTGGCCGGAGAACTCCTCCGACCTGGACCCGTTCCAGTACCCGCAGGCGTACGACCGTATCCAGGAGGCGGTACGGGCCATCGGCGTCCCCGTGCTCGTCGGCGCCCTCGTGGACCACCCGACCAAGCCCGGCTACGTCTTCAACGAGGGCATCCTCTGGGACCCGAAGACCGGCCCCGGCGCCTCGTACACCAAGCAGCACCCGGTGCCGTTCGGCGAGTACGTGCCCTTCCGCAAGGAGCTGAGCCAGGTCATCACGCGGCTCCAGCGGGTGCCGCGCGACTTCTACCCCGGCGACCACACCGGCGTGATGAACATGGCCGGGGCAAAGCTCGGCGACGTCATCTGCTTCGAGGTGGCGTACGACGAGATCGTGCACGACACCGTGAACGCCGGGGCCCGCGCCCTCATCGTGCAGACCAACAACGCCACCTACGGGCGCACCGGCCAGCCCGAGCAGCAGCTCGCGATGTCCCGGCTGCGCGCCGTCGAGCACGGCCGCGCCGTCGTCACCGCCGCCACCAGCGGCATCAGCGCCGTCGTCGCCCCGGACGGCGAAGTCACCCACCGCATCCCCGAATTCACCCGGGGCGTGGTCAGCGCGAGCCTTCCGCTGCGGGAGGAAAAGACCGTCGCCGACCGCGTCGGCGCGTCTCCTGAATGGGTGATCGCTATGGTGGGCCTTCTGTCCTGCGCTGCCGCCTTCGTGCTCGGCCGGCGCGGGCGTACGAAGGACGAGAAGGGGCAGCAGTGACAGACGGCGGACAGGGCGACGGGCGGCGGCAGTACGGACCGCTGGGCGACATCTTGGTGATCATTCCGACGTACAACGAGGCGGAGAACATCAAGCCGGTCGTCGAGCGGGTACGCGCCGGGGTGCCCGACGCGCACGTACTGGTCGCCGACGACAACAGCCCGGACGGCACGGGCAAGCTCGCCGACGAACTGGCCGCGGGCGACGACCACGTGCACGTCCTGCACCGCAAGGGCAAGGAGGGCCTGGGCGCCGCCTACCTCGCGGGCTTCCGCTGGGGCATCGAGCACGGCTACGACGTCCTGGTGGAGATGGACGCCGACGGCTCCCACCAGCCCGAGGAACTGCCCCGGCTGCTGACCGCGCTGAAGGGCGCCGACCTCGTGCTCGGCTCGCGCTGGATGCCCGGCGGCCGGGTGGTGAACTGGCCCAAGTACCGCGAGTTCCTCTCCCGCGGCGGCAGCACGTACTCCCGGCTGCTGCTGGACGTGCCGATCCGGGACGTCACCGGCGGCTTCCGGGCCTTCCGCAAGGAGACGCTGCAGGGGCTGGGTCTGGAGGAGGTCGCCTCGCAGGGGTACTGCTTCCAGGTCGACCTGGCCCGGCGGGCTGTCGAGGCCGGCTACCACGTCGTCGAGGTGCCCATCACCTTCGTCGAACGGGAGCGGGGCGACAGCAAGATGAACCGCGACATCGTCGTGGAGGCCCTGTGGCGCGTGACGGCCTGGGGCGTCGGCTCCCGGCTGGACAAGCTGCGGGGGAAGAAGAGCGGGTGAAGAGAGCCTGTGGATAACTGGGGGGACGGTCGGAGGGTGGGGCTAGCTTGGGGGTGTGCGGTGGTGGCGGGGGAGGGGGCCCCACCCACTGGTCGGGGAGAGGGAGGGGCCCTGCCCACGGCGAGGGGGACATCGCGAACGCCGCGGCGCCAGGCACACTTGAAGCATGACGTCCGCTGACACCCCACCGCGTTCCCGTCCGCCCCAGCGCTCCCGCGCCCGCCGCCTGGTGCCGCTCGGCATCGCCGTGTGGATCGTCCTGGAGATCTGGCTGCTCACCCTGGTCGGGCAGGCAGCGGGCGGACTGACGGTCTTTCTCCTGCTGGTGGCCGGTGTGGTGATCGGCGGTTACGTCATCAAGCGGGCGGGCCGGCGCGCCTGGCAGAACCTGGCGGGCGCCTTCCAGCAGCCCGGCGCCGACCCCGCGAAGCCGGCCCCGGAGGCCGGCGGCGGCAACATGCTCCCGATGCTCGGCGGCCTGCTCCTGATGTGCCCCGGGCTGGTCTCGGACGCGGCGGGGCTGCTGTGCCTCTTCCCGCCGACCCGGAAACTCCTCCAGCGGCGCGTGGAGCGCCTGCTGGCCCGCCAGGTGCGTCACACCCCCGGCTCCTTCGGCGACGCCTTCCAGCAGGCGCGTATGCGCGCTCCGGACGGCAAGGTCGTCCAGGGCGAGGTCATCCGCGACGACGAGCCGCCGGCTCCGCCCCGGCAGGACCCGCCGCTGCCCCGCTGAGAAACACCGCGCCGAGAAACGCCACGAGGGCCGGTACCCCTGCCGCAGCAGGGATACCGGCCCTCGACGTGAGGTCCGTCGTCAGGCGGACTTCTTGTTGCTGTCGCGCGGGTGCACAGCGATGTTCATGGTGCCGGAGCGCAGGACGGCCAGCCTCTCGGCCAGCACCTCCTCGAGCTCCTCGCGGGTGCGCCGCTCCATGAGCATGTCCCAGTGCGTACGCGCGGGCTTGCCCTTCTTCTCCTCAGGGCCATCGCCATCCACCAGAAGTGCGGGAGCGCCGCAAACCTTGCACTCCCACTCCGACGGAATCTCGGCCTCTACCGAGAAGGGCATCTCAAAGCGATGTCCCTTCTCGCATGCGTACTCCACCGCCTGGCGCGGGGCCAGGTCGATGCCGCGGTCGGCCTCGTAGCTGGTCACCACAAGTCGCGTGCCGCGAAGAGCTCGCTCACTCATGAATCGTGCCTCCCGGGCTTTGTCGCCCACAGGACAGGTGTCGCTGTCGTCGTCATCCGGTCAACGTCCGGTCGGCGGTGAAGATTCCCGTAATGGGGACCCAGGTCGCCCGTCGTGCCGCCCCTTCTTGTACCCACCAACGCCCGGTTTGTCACATCTGGCAGCAGATGTCACCCGGCGCTGTCCGAAGTTCAGCGCGCAGTAACGGTCCGCCTGGTGAGCCAAAGGCGTACACTACCGGCCCGCGCCCCACTTGCCTAAATCAGGTCGGGGGTGCGGTTTCCGGCCGCCGTCGCGGCACGCCGCACGGGCACACGGGCAAGCAGGACAAAACCGATCAAGAAGAACGCCGCCAGCGAGGCGATCGCGTCACGGTAGCTGCCCGTCATCTGGTAGGCGATACCGAAAACCAGCGGCCCCAGCCAGCTCACCCCCCGGTCGCTGATCTCGTACGCGGCGAAGTATTCGGCCTCTTTTCCGTGCGGGATCAGGTGCGAGTACAGCGACCGCGAGAGCGCCTGACTGCCGCCCAGCACCAGCCCGATCGCCACGGCCAGACAGAAGAACCACACGGGCGCGTGCGCGGGCAGGAAGTACCCCGCGACGATCACCGCCGTCCACGCCACCAGCGACGCCAGAATCGTCCGTTTGGCGCCGTGCCGCCGGGCCAGCCGGCCCATCAGCACCGCGCCCGCCGCCGCCAGCGCCTGCACCAGCAGCACCGCGACGATCAGCGTCGTCTGGTCCAGGCCCAGCTCCTCCGAGCCGAACACCGACGCCTGGGTGATCACCGTTTGTACCCCGTCGTTGTAGACCAGGTACGCCAGCAGGAAGGCCAGCGTCAGCGGGTACCGGCGCAGGTCGCGCAGCGTCTCCCGGAGCTGCCGCAGGCCGCCTCCGGGGGCCGGGGACGCGGCCGTACGGACCGGGCGGCGGTCCCGGAGCCGGCGCAGCGGGACGAGCGTGAACACCGCCCACCACAGGCCCGCCGACGCCAGACAGATCCGGATGGCGTTCTCCTGCGAGATCCCGAAGGAGGCGTGGCCCGCGTACAGGACCAGGTTGGCCACCAGGACCAGCGCGCCCGCCGCGTAACCGAATGCCCAGCCCCGTGAGGACACCGCGTCCCGCTCCTCGGGGGTCGAGATCTGCGGCAGGTAGGAGTTGTAGAGCATCATCGACACGACGAACGACACGTTCGCGACGATCAGCAGCGCACCACCGAGCAGATAGCGGTCGCCGCCCAGGAAGAGCATCCCCGTCGTCGCCGCTGCGCCTCCGTACGCGCACCCGCCCAGCAGCGGCTTCTTGCGCCCTGTGCGGTCGGCGACGGCCGCCGCCAGCGGCATCGCCAGCACCGACAGCAGCAGCGAGGCCGACACCGAGTACGCGTAGAACGACCCGGCCCGCACCGGGATGCCCAGCGGGTGGACGAATCCGTGCGCGTCGGCCGCCGCCTTCGCCACGGCCGTCAGATACGGCCCGAGGAAGACCGTCAGGACGGTCGTCGAGTAGACGCTGTTGGCCCAGTCGTACCAGTACCAGCCGCGCTGCTCGCGCCGCCGGTCGGCCGCGTCCCTCGGCTCGGCCGCTTCCACGGCGATGTCGACACCCACAGGTTCCCCCTCGCGCTCCCCGTCACGGCGGCGGGAGCGGTCGCGGTACGGCGCCCGTGGTCAGGTCAGGTCCAGGCGCCCCGCGCGGTCAGCACATCCCGCAGCGTGTCTATGTGATCGGTCATGATGCCATCTACACCTAGATCCAGGAGATCGGCCATCCGCGCGGCGTCGTTCACGGTCCAGACATGCACCTGGAGGCCCAGTTGCCGGGCCGCCCGCAGGAAGAGCCGGTCCACCACCCGTAGGCCCGCGTGCCGCTCCGGTACCTGTACGCACACCGCGCTGCGCCGTACCGCTGCGCCCAGCAACCGGTCCAGCGGCAGGCTCCGCCCGTAGGAGCGCAGCCGCAGCCCCGCCACCCCGCGGGTGCCCAGTGAGGTGGCCAGCCGGCCGCCCGCGAGCTGCTGCGCCCGCCCGGCCCGCGCCTCGGAGAACGAACCGACGCACACCCGGTCCCACGCGCCCGTACGGCGCAGCAGCGCCAGCAACGGGCGCAGCGCCGCCTCGGCCTTCACGTCCACGTTCCAGCGGGCCTCCGGGAACTCCTCCAGAAGTTCCTCGAAGAGCGGCAGCGGCTCCCGGCCCGCCACCCTGGCCTGCCGCACGGCCCGCCAGGGCAGCGCCCCGATGCGGCCGCTGCCGTCGGTGACCCGGTCCAGGGTGGCGTCGTGGAACGCCACCAGGCGGCCGTCCGACGTGGCGTGCACATCGGTCTCCAGATAGCGGTAGCCGCGCTCGACGGCGCGGCGGAAGGCGAGCGCGGTGTTCTCCAGGCCGTCCGCAGCCCCGCCCCGGTGGGCGAAGGCGAGCGGCGCCGGGTGGTCGAGGTACGGGTGGCGGGGGCGCGGGCGCAGGACGGTCACGCGGGCAGTATGGCGGGCGCTCCGTATGGCGGGGGAGCGGGGTCCGGCCCCCAGAGGTGCGGCGCTGGCCCTAGAGGTGCGGCGGCCCCGGGCCCCGAGGGCCGGCGCTGCTCAGGAGTCGCAGCCCGCGACCGCCTCCGGTGCCGCCGCCGACTGCTCCTGTGGTGCGGACGCCCCGGCGACCGGCGCGGACGTCCCGGCGACCGGTGCGGACTTCCCGGTGACCACCCGGGACGCCTCGTCCAGTCCCTTGATCGCGAAGAGCCGCAGGAAGAACTGCGCCATCGGCCCGATGGCCAGCGCGTACACGACCGTGCCCACGCCGACCGAGCCGCCGAGCGCGAAGCCCGCGGCCAGTACGGTGATCTCGATGCAGGTACGGACGAGACGGATGGGACGGCCGGTGCGCAGATGCAGCCCGGTCATCAGCCCGTCCCGCGGCCCCGGGCCGAAGCGCGCGGAGATGTACAGGCCGGTCGCCGCGCCATTGAGGGCGACCGCACCGGCCAGCATCGGGACGCGCACCCAGAACGACGGGGACGCGGGCACCAGGGCCATCGTCGCGTCCATCACCAGGCCCAGCACGATGACGTTCGAGACCGTGCCCAGGCCCACGCGCTGCCGCAGCGGGATCCACAGCAGCAGGATCAGCGCGCCGGAGACGATCGTGACCGTGCCGATCGTCAGGCCGGTGTGTTCCGCGATGCCCTGGTTCAGCACGCTCCACGGCTCCAGGCCGAGGTCCGCGCGTACCATCAGCCCCATGCTCACGCCGTACAGCACGAGACCCACGTAGAGCTGGATCAGTCGGCGCGGCAGATGGCGCTCTTTCGCGGACCCCTCAGCGGGTTCCTCCGTGGACCCCTTTGCTGACCCCTTTGCAGACAATGCTTTCCCCTCCTGGCAGAATTGGACTGTACGAGGTCAGCCTGTGGCGGGCTGGCGGCCGGGTTCCATGGCCAATCGCGGAAAGGTGGACTGGTCGAGATGGCGCAGTGGACTTCAGCGGTGGGTGCGGCCCAACTCGCCCGCCTGGTGCGGTCGCAGGACGACCGCGCTGCCTCGGCGGCGGTCGGCGGCCGTCGCATCCCCGCGTACCGGACCCTCGCCGACGGCGTCCGCCTTCTAGTGCTCGAAGGGCGGGTCCCGGTGGCCGCCCGGCTGCCCGCCGAGCGCGAGCTGGCCGCCGCGCTGTCGGTCAGCAGGACCACCGTCGCCGCCGCCTACGAAGCGCTGCGCGCCGAGGGCTTCCTGGAGTCCCGGCGCGGCTCGGGCAGCTGGACGGCCGTGCCGGCCGGCAACCCGCTGCCCACCCGGGGCCTGGAGCCGCTGCCCCCGGAGGCCGCCGGCTCGATGATCGACCTGGGCTGCGCGGCGCTGCCCGCGCCCGAGCCCTGGCTCACCCGCTCCGTGCAGGGCGTCATGGCGGACCTGCCCCTGTACGCCCACACGCACGGCGACTACCCGGCCGGGCTGCCCGCGCTGCGCCAGGCCCTCGCCGACCGCTACACGGCCCGCGGCATCCCCACCATGCCCGAGCAGATCATGGTGACCACGGGCGCGATGGGCGCGGTGGCCGCGATCTGCCGCCTGATCACCCGGCCCGGGGAGCGGGTGGCCGTCGACTCGCCCTCGTACGCGAACATCCTGCAGCTGATGCGGGACGCCGGGGCCCGGCTCGTCCCGGTGGCGCTGGCCGAGCGGCTCGGCGGCTGGGACATCCCGGCCTGGCGCCAGGTGATGCGGGACGCCGCGCCCCGTATGGCGTACGTCGTCGCCGACTTCCACAATCCCACCGGCTCGCTCGCCACGGAGGAGCAGCGGCGCGGACTGGTCGCGGCGGCCCGCTCGGCCGGTACGGTCCTGGTCGTCGACGAGACGATGGCCGAGCTGTGTCTCGACCCGGGTGTCGAAGTGCCGCCCTCGGTCTGCTCGTTCGACCCGTCGGGCAGCTCGGTGATCACCGTGGGTTCGGCGAGCAAGGCGTTCTGGGCCGGTATGCGCATCGGTTGGGTGCGTGCGGCCCCGGACATCATCCGCAGCCTGGTCGCCGCCCGCGCCTACGCCGACCTCGGCTCCCCGGTCCTCGAACAGCTCGCCATCACCACGCTGCTGGACGGCGGCGGTTGGGAAGAGGCGGTCGCCATCCGGCGGGAACAGGCGCGCGAGAACAGGGACGCGATCGTCGACGCGGTCCGACGCCACCTGCCCGACTGGGAGTTCAGCGTCCCCAGCGGCGGCCTCACCCTCTGGGCGCGCACGGGTGGCCTGTCCGGCTCGCGCATCGCGGAGGCGGGGGAGCGGCTGGGCGTACGGGTGCCGTCGGGGCCGCGCTTCGGCGTGGACGGCGCCTTCGAGGGCTTCGTGCGGCTCCCGTTCACGGTCAGCGGCGCGGTCGCCGACCAGGCCGCCTCCCGGCTGGCAGGCGCCGCCCACCTCATCGCCACGGGCCGGTCCCAGGACAGCGACACACTGCACTCGTTCGTGGCCTGACAGCTGCACTTGTTCGTGGCCTGTCAGGCCTGACACGGACTGCCAGGCCTGACACCGGTCCCGGAAGAAGGATCCGGGCGGCCGCCGGCAGAGCGCGTCACCGGTGGCCGCCCGGAGAACAGAGGCCCGTGAGGGCGGTCGGTCACACCGCCCCCGAGGCGGTGCCGGCCCGGTACCCGAAGTCCGCGTTGTCGGCGGGCGGGGCGGCGGCCGCGGGCACGGAGCCGAGCGCCGTGCGCTCCGGCAGCAGCGCCAGTACCGCCTGCCGGTGGTACTCGCTCGTCGCGTCGTCGAACGGGTCGGGCGTGGCGGGCACTTGGAGACGGAGGACCGGGCCCGAGCCGAGCCGGGCGTAGCCGCGCCCCGGCGGGACCTGGTCGGCGGGCGTGGTCTCCGGTGGCGCGCCCAGGACGGCGCGCACGTCCTCCGGGCCGGCGGGCCCGAGCACGACGCGCGCCCGGGTGTGGGCGCGTACCGGCTCGCTCAGCAGCTCCGCACTCTCGAACTGGTCGGCGACGGCCACGGTGACGCTCGCCGCGCGCCCGTGGCGCAGCGGCACCTGGAGGAGGCGCTGCGGGTCCTCGCGGCCCTCGGCGGCGGCGAGGTGGGTCAGCGCGCTCGGCCGGTCGACGAGGACCCACAGCGGCTGCCGGATGTCGTCGGGGACCGGCAGCCCGGCCTGCCGCGCGCGGTTCGCGGCGATCAGCCGCCGCTCCGTCTCGTGCGCCGCCCACTCCAGCGTGGCCAGCGCGCTGGTCAGCCCGCACTCCACGCCGAGCACGCCGGGCCGCCCCAGCAGGAAGGCGAATTCGCCGGTCCCGCTGCCGTCGATCACCAGCACATCGCCGTGGCAGAGCGCCTGCAGGGCGACGGACCGCAGCAGGGTCGTGGTGCCGCTCCCGGGGCGGCCGAGGGCCAGCAGGTGCGACTCGGTGGAGCGCGGCCCGGTCCGCCAGACCACCGGCGGCACGTCCCGCGGCTCCGCCTCCTCGGCCGCGCCCGCCACCGGTACGGTGCGCTGGACCGCGCCCGCGTCGGTGAAGCCGAGCACGGTCTCGCCCGGTGTGGTCACGAACCGCTGGGCCGCGATGTCGGTCGGCAGCGCGGGCAGCACGGTCAGGACGAGCTGGTTGCCCTCCTGGTCCCACGCGAAGTGGTACTCCCGGCCGCGCCCCGACTTGGCGAGCAGCACCTGTTCGATGCGGGCCCGGGACTGGGGCTCGGCATCGGTGAAGTACACCGGGTACTTCAGGCGCAGCCGTGCGAGCCGCCCGTCCTCGTCGAACTCGTACTCGGGGAAGGCGGTGGCCCAGTCGCCGTCGTGGACGTACAGCGGGTTCGGGTCGCCCTCGAAGCTCAAGTACGGCACCAGCGCCTCGTACAGGGCGCGCAGCCGGCCGGTCTCGGCCTCGGTCGGCCCGGCGTCGGCGGGCGTCCGCTCCCGGCCCGCCCAGGCCGCCGCCGCCATCACCGAGATGAGGCCGAGCAGCGGTCCGTACGGCACGAGCGCCAGCGACGCCAGGCACACGGCCGTCGTGGCCAGCAGCGGGCCGCGGCGCTCCTGCGGCGTCGCCGACCACCGCTGCCGGCCGGCCGAGAGCAGTCGGCGCAGGCCGCGGCCGATGACGAGCAGCGGGTGGAACACGTCGGAGGCGCTGTCGGCCGCGGTCCGCGCGAAGTCGCGGCCGCGGGCGAGGGGAGCGGTGTTGCTCAGGATGCTGGGCAGTGGACGCCGGGGCACGGAAGGTCTCCTGGGGAAGCGTGACGACTCGGCGGGACTCTCAGAGCGAGAGCCCCTTGAGCAGGCCCGCGAGGCTCGCGCCGCCGGCCTTGATGCCCGGGGCGATGGCGGTGCCCGCGAGGTAGAAGCCGAACAGCGCGCAGACGACGGCGTGGGAGACCTTCAATCCGTCCTTGCGGAAGAACAGGAACATGATGACGCCGAGCAGGACAACGCCGGAGATGGACAGGACCATGGGGGTTCTCTCCTGGGTGGTGGGGACGGTCACCATGAGTTCTTCCAGCCTCACAGCCCGTATCAAGCCCGGCAAAGCCGCAAATGGGTGATTTATCGTTGAAACCGCCCAATCGGGCCCCGTCGTAGCGCAATCTGCCCCGGAGTGTGCCTACAAGCGCCGTAGATGCCGGTCGCGCCCCTTGTGCGGCACTTCGGTCCGCAGGAGTGTGTGCGCCATGGCCGTCACCGTGCGACCGCACTGCTCGAAGTGCTGCCCGGTCGTCCCTCCGAAGCCGGTCCTCCCGGAACGCCTGCCCCCCTCCGCGTGGGTCGCCTTCCTCCTCGGCGCCGCGGCCCTCATCGGAAGCTGGGCACTGGTGCTGTGGGTGTTCAGCAGCCTGTTCGACTGACGGGTGGGTTTCACGGGCCGTGTCCGGCGGCGGCGCTCAGGGCGTCCCGCTCGCGCGCCACTCCAGGGCTTCCGCCTCCTCGCGGAACTCCAGCAGGTGCTGCCCCGCCAGCCGCCCGAGTGCCTCCCGTACCTCCGTAGGTCGCACCCGGAAGAATTCCCTGCGGGTGTTCACGCGGTTCACGCGACGATCCTCAAACTCCTGGTGGAGCCGCCGCTCCAGCCCCACCGCGTCCTCACTGAAGATCAGCGCATGGACATCGAACCGGAACGGCACGGACGCGTCGCCGAGCTCGTTGACCCGGTCCATCGGATCCAGTCGGCGGGTCAGGCCGATCTTGACCGTCCGGTCACCGAACGCACCGACGTTGGAGATCACGTACACATAGCCCGCCCGGACATTGGCTTCCCGGTGGTCGACCGCCTCGGTGGCGGCGTCGACCTCGGCCAGCCTGGCCTCCAGCTCTGCGATGGAGGTGGCGTCGGCCACCCCTGTCGAGGCGCGCAGCCGCGCAAGCGCACTCTCGTAGTGGCGGCGCTCCTTCTCCAGTCGTTCCCGCTCCCGCTGGATCTCGCGCTGCAGCTTCTCTTCCTCGCGCTGCGCCTCGCGCAGTTCCCGCCGGTGCTCCTTCTCTCGTTCCTGCTGCTCCAGGTGGTCGGCCGTCAGCTCCAATTCGCGTACACGCAGGCCGTGGTACTCGTCCGTTACCCGGATCTGCATGGTGGCGCCCAGCCGGGCAATGGCGGCCCGGGACTTGTCCAGCCGGTCGACGGCAGCGGTGAGCCGATGCGGTCGCATGGTGCGTACAGCCGCATCCGCCTCCGCGTTGTAGGCGCGCAGCATGAGTGTGGAGAAATCCTTCACCATCTTGCGCCCGGCCTGCAGTGAGCCGTTGACCTGCCAGTTCACCGACCCCAGCACGGCATTGCCGTTCTTCGCCAGAATCTTGTAGCGGTCCTTGAGCGAAGTCAGTTCGGCCTTGTATGCCACGGCATCCGCGAGCCGGTGCCGGAACTCGTAGATCCCGGCCTCCTGCAGCAATGCGTTCTCCTCGGTCTCGACGACCGACTGCCGGAGTTGTGTGAGCCGGGCCTCCGCCGCGGCGATGTCACGCGCCAGCTCGGCCTGTCGCTGCCGAGCTCCGGTGAGCTCGGCCTCCGCCCTGTCGGCAGCCGCTTCGATCTTGGAGTCCAGTACCGCTTCCGACCGTGCGATGTCGTCCAGAAGTCCTTCGTGCGCACGTCGCAACCGCTGCTGTTCCGCAAGGATCTGTGCCGAATCCAGGCCCATCACCTGCGCAAGTTGTTGTCGCAGGACTTCGTTGTCCGCATGCAGTGCGGCGGCACCTGCCTGCATGCCGGCCAGTTGCTCGGTCAGCCGCGCGGCATCGGATTCAGCTTGGCGGCGACGGCGCCCGAAGACGCCGCCCACGGAGTGCCCGGAACCCGGCTGCGCGGGCGGGGGTGCCGACGGGGCTGGGGCCGGCCGAGCCGGAGTCTGGACGGGCGATGCAGCGGCAGTCGGCCCGCCGCCGCGTACGTGCTCCACCCACTGGCGTAACCGTGCCGCGACTTCGTCGCCGTCCCGTCGGTCGATGCCCGTGACGGTCACCGGAGGCGCCGACCACACGTCGATGTGCAAGCCGCCCCGCATCATCCCCGGTTCCCAGCGGAGTCCCATCAGAGCTTGGTACGGCAGGTCACGCAGCAGTCGGCTGCCCGTGGTCTCGCTCAGGAAGAAGGCTCGCGACGTAGTGACCGCCAAGATGCCGTCGGTGCCGTCGCATGCCCCCACGGCGAGGAGCTCGACGGCCTCACCGTCGTGCAGCACCTGCGGCAGGGCCCACAGCTCACGCTGCACGGCGTCCGTGGCGCCCTGCAGGCGGGTGAGCGCGGCATCGACATCGGGACGCTGGTGCATGGCATTCACTTTTCACTAGGGTGACCGGCTGCACCCTGCGTGCTACAGGCATCGCACGCGACCGCACAGACACACAGGGCATGCGCAGTATCGGACCCCGCCCGGCCGGAGCTGGGAAGATGATTTCCGGCCATGAGTATGTTCCGTCGGCATATTCCTGACTGTGCCCGTTTGGTCGGGCGCGGTCGAGGCTCAGCCAGCCAGGTCGGGGCTGGTCGTCGCCGGGATGTCGATGTCCGACCAGGTGAGGGCCGTCCAGCCGGTGGTGGGGGAGCCCTCCAGGGTGACGACCGCGGTGTTGGGGAGGGGGTGGGCGATGGCGAAGTCGGCGTCCAGATTGTGGGCGCGCGCCGCCGACCAGGTACGGATCGCCGCGCCGTGGCTCACCACGGCGGCCGTCTCGGCGCCGGAAGCGGCGATCTCCTCGATCACCGCGTCGTAACGCGCCAGCATCTCCACGCCGTTCTCGCCGCCCGGCATCCGCAGCTCCGGCTTGCCCGCAGGCCAGGAGAACGCCACGCGCTGGTACTGGTCGTTCGAGGCCGCGTCGCCGCGCATCTCCAGCTCGCCCGCGGCGATCTCGCGGACGCCGTCGCGGATCACCACGTCCAGGCCGCGGGTCTCGGCGAGCGGTGCCGCGGTCAGCTGCGTGCGCACGAGGGTGGAGGCGTAGAGCGCGTCGATCTTCTCGTCGGCCAGCCGCTCCGGGAGCGCGGCCGCCTGCTGCTCGCCCAGCTCGGTCAGACCGGGCCCCGGCGCTGTGGTGTCCAGCAGGTGGCCGACGTTGGACGGGGTCTGACCGTGACGGATCAGCAGCAGGCGCATGGGAGAACTCCGGTCGGGACGCGGGCGGCGTCCCGTACGGCGCGTGTCCGTACCGGCGCGCCGCCCGTACGGCACGTACGTATGTGGGCTATGCAAGCAATTTCAGGCTACCGGACATCCGGTGCTGCCCCGCCTGAGCCAGTACTTATGCCATGACGCCCGTCGCGCCGTCCGTCTGCTCGCGGAGGATGTCGGCGTGGCCGACGTGCCGGGCGGTCTCCTCGATGAGGTGGACATAGACCCAGCGCAGGGAGATCTCGCCGATCTGCGGATGGGGCACGACGTGGTCCAGGGGGAACGAGGCGGCCACCGCGCGCGACTCCGCGCACGCCGCGTCGTACGCCGCCAGCAGCCCGTCGAGCGACTCCTCGGGCTCCAGCTCCCAGCCGCCGTCGTGCTCACCCGGCGCTTTCGCGTCCCCCGCGGGCGACGCCGGACCCGACAGCAGGTCGGGGAACCAGGCCCGCTCCACCACGGTCAGGTGCTTGACCAGCCCCGCGAGGGTGGTCTCCGAAGGGACGAGCCGGCGGCGCGCCGCGGCGTCGGCCAGGCCGCGCACCTTCCCCCGGAGCGTCGAGCGGTGGAAGTCCAGGAACGCTTCCAGTACTTCGCGTTCGCCGCCGGTGCGGACGCGCATCGGGGCCGGCAGGTCGGCGGGCGCTGTGGGTTCGGGCTGAAGTTCGGTCATGGAGGGAGTCTGCCGTACCGCCCGCGCGACGGATTACGCGGGGAGCGAGCACTGCCGCGCGAGCACATCGGGCGGTATAGGAACGAAATACATCCACAGGTACTGGCGCGGGCGCGCGACGGCGCGCGGACGGAACGGGGGCGGGCGGCGTGAGCGGACCCATGGGGGAGCGGGCCGACGGGAGCAGACGGACCGGAGGCGGCCGCAGCGGCAGATGGTCGGCCGGCCGGACGCGAATGCGACCGCTGGCCGGGCTGCTGGCGGCGGCCGCCGTCTCCCAGGCCGGCACGCGGGTGTCGGCGATCGCGCTGCCCTGGTTCGTCCTGGTCACCACCGGCAGCGCGGCACAGACCGGCCTGGTCGCGTTCTGCGAGATGGCGCCGTACGTCCTGATCAAGGCGCTGACCGGGCCGCTGGTCGACCGGGCGGGAGCCCGGGTGATCTCCTGGACGGCGGACGTGGTCAGCGCGGGGGTGGTCGCCGCGGTGCCGGCGCTGCACGCCCTGGGCCTGCTGGACTTCTGGCTGCTGCTCGTCATGGTCGCGGTGATCGGCGGCGCCCGCGGCCCCGGCGACCTGGCCAAAGAGGTCATGATCCCGGAGGCCGCTGCCCGCTCGGCGATGCCCATCGAGCGGGCCACCGGCCTGCTCGGCGTGGTCGAGCGGCTGGCCGCCACGGTGGGCCCCGGCGTGGGCGGCGTAGTGGTCGCCGTACTCGGGCCGCTGGCCGGCCTGCTCGTCAACGCGGCGACCTTCGCCCTCGGATCGGTCCTCGTCGGCCTGGCACTGCCGCGCGGGATGGGCGGCGCGGACGACGGTACGGGCACGGCGCACGGCGGGGACGCCGCCGGAGCCGAAGCGGGGTACTGGCGCCGGTTCGCCGAGGGCTTCTCCTACCTGCGCGGCCAGCCGCTGCTGCTCATCATCATCTGCACCGTCGGCTTCACCAACTTTCTCGACGCGGCCCGCAACTCCGTGCTGATGCCGATCTGGGCCAAGGAGTCCGGCCACGGGCCGTCCGCGATCGGCCTGACGGTGAGCGCGGCGGGCCTCACGGCGGTGGCCGGCAGCCTGGTCGCCGCGGTCGTCGCGCACCGGATGCGCCGCCGGCTGGTCTTCTTCGCCGGCTTCCTGATCGCCGGCGCGCCCCAGTTCGTGATCCTGGCGGTGGACGTACCGGTGTGGGCGGTGGTGACGGTGTACGCGCTCTCCGGCTTCGGTTCCGGCTTCCTCAACCCGATCCTGGGCGCGGTCATCTGGGAGCGGATACCGCGCCGCCTCCTCGGCCGGGTCGGTGCGCTGGGCGACTCGCTGGCCTGGGCGGGCATCCCGCTCGGCGGCCTGCTGGCCGGCGCGGCGGTGGTCTGGGCGGGGCTGGTACCGGTCCTCGCGGTGAGCGGCGCGGCGTACTTCCTCGCCACCAACCTGGCGGGGCTGCGCCACGAGTGGCGGGAGATGGACCGGGAGGCGGAGGGCGGCACGGACCGGAAACCGGCCCGGGAGGCGGGGAACCGGCCCGCGCTTCCCGAACCCGTGACCGAGCCGCTCGCCCCGCCCCCGGCGGACGCCGCGCCCGCGCCGCACCCCGACCGGCTGGAGAAGGCATAGCGCGCGGCACGCCGGGAATGCGGGCCCCGGCGCGGTAGGCCGCCTCCGCCGCGTACAGCCGTTACGTTCAGGGGCACCACGTGAACCGCGCGGAACCGAAGGAACCGAAGGACCCGGAGGACCGACATGGCGAAGATCCTTTTCGTGCTGACCGGCGCCGACCACTGGACGCTGGCCGACGGCACCCGGCACCCCACCGGCTTCTGGGGCGAAGAGGTGGTGGCCCCGTACCGGGCGTTCACCGAGGCCGGCCACGAGGTCGTGGTCGCCACGCCCGGCGGCGTGCTGCCCACACTGGACCCGGCCAGCCTGGCCCCGGAGGTCAACGGCGGCCAGGAGGGCGCGGACGCGGTCGCCGCCGCGCTCCAGTCGATGGACCCGCTGCGCAGCCCGGTCAAGCTGGAGCAGGTCGACGTGGCCGGCTACGCGGCCGTCTTCTACCCCGGCGGCCACGGCCCGATGGAGGACCTCGCCACGAACGAGGACTCGGGCCGGGTACTGACCGACGCGCTGGCCTCGGGCAGGCCGCTGGGCCTCGTCTGCCACGGCCCGGCCGCGCTGCTGGCCACCCGCGGCCCCGACGGCGCCTCGCCGTTCGCCGGGTACCGCCTCACCGCCTTCACCAACGCCGAGGAGCAGCAGGCCGGCTTCGCCGATAAGGCGCCGTGGCTGCTCCAGGATCGCCTGGTGGAGCTCGGCACGGACTTCCGCGAGGGCGAGCCGTGGGCGCCGTACGTCCGCACCGACCGCAACCTCGTCACCGGCCAGAACCCGGCCTCCTCCGGCCCGCTCGCCGCGGAGATGGTCAAGGCACTGGGCTGACCGGGCCCCTTTTCCGACCCGGCGCGGAATGAATCCTTCCGCGCCGACGCTGTGCATGGTCGATCGCACGCACCACCCTGAACGAATCGAGCACCGCATGACCGGCTCACCCGCCACCTCCGCCGAAGCCCCCGCAGCAGCCGCCGGGACCGCCGAGGCCCCCGCCGACCTCGTCGCCCGGCTGCGTGCCACCTTCCGCGGCGGCCGCACCCGTTCCCTGGAGTGGCGAGCGCAGCAGCTCTGGAAGCTCCGTACGCTGCTCACCGAACACCGCGCGGACCTCGCCGCCGCCCTCCATGCGGACCTGGGCAAGAGCGAGGCGGAGGCGTTCGGCGCCGAGGTGGACTTCCCGATCCGGGAGATCGACCACACCCTGGAGCACCTGGAGGAGTGGCTGCGGCCCACGCCGGTCGCGCTGTCCGCCGAGGGCTTCCCCGCCGGCAGCTCGGCGGGCACCCGGTACGACCCGCTCGGCGTCGTCCTGGTCATCGCGCCCTGGAACTACCCCGCGCAGCTGCTGCTCGTCCCGCTCGCGGGCGCGCTCGCGGCGGGCAACACCGTCGTCGCCAAGCCCAGCGAGCTGGCCCCGGCGACCTCGGCGCTGCTGGCCCGGCTGCTGCCGGAGTACCTGGACACCGACGCGGTCGCCGTCGTCGAGGGCGGCGTACCGGAGACCACCGCACTCCTCGCCCAGCGCTTCGACCACATCTTCTACACCGGCAACGGCACGGTCGGCCGGATCGTCATGCGCGCCGCCGCCGAGCACCTCACGCCGGTGACGCTCGAACTGGGCGGCAAGTCACCGGCGTTCGTGGACCGGGACGCGGACGTGACGCGCACGGCACAGCGGCTGGCCCGCGCCAAGTTCCAGAACGCCGGCCAGACGTGCGTGGCCCCCGACTACGTCCTGACCGACCCGGAGACCTCCAAGGCCCTCCAAGTCGCGCTCGCCGAGGCCGTCGAGGAGCTGTACGGACCCGACCCGGCGGCCTCGCCCGCGTACGGCCGGATCATCAACCACCGCCACTTCGACCGGCTGACCGGCCTGCTCGACTCCGGCCGCACCGTCACCGGCGGCGGCCACGACCGCGCGCGCAAGTACCTCGCGCCGACCGTACTGGCCGACGTGAGCCCCCAGGCGCCGGTCATGCAGGAGGAGATCTTCGGCCCGGTGCTGCCGATCGTCGAGGTCGCGGACCTGGACGAGGCGATCGCGTTCATCAACGACCGGGACAAGCCGCTGGCCCTCTACGGCTTCACCGAGAACGAGGCCACGCGCCGCCGGCTCGCCACCGAGACCTCCTCGGGCGGCCTCGGCTTCGGTATGCCGATGGCCCACCTCCGCGTCCCCGACCTGCCCTTCGGCGGCGTCGGCGAGAGCGGGATGGGCGCCTACCACGGCCCGCACTCCATCGCCACGTTCAGCCACCGGAAGGCGATCCTGGACGTACCGCTGGCGTAAGGGCGTAACGGCGTCAGCGCCGCAGTCGCACCCGGTAGGAGTACTGCTCGGGCAGGAAGTAGCTGATGGCCAGCTCGACGCGGCGGCCCTCGGAGGTCGTGTAGAGGCGGTCGATGCGCAGCAGCGGGTGGTGCGGCGCGCACGCCAGCTCCTCCGCGACGGCGTCCGGCGCCGGCGCGACCGTGATGGACTGCTCGGCCTCGGTGATCGGCGAGTCCAGCCGGTCGTCCAGCAGGCCGATGATGGTGAACGTGGAGCGCGCGCCGGTCTCGGTGAGCTGGCCGACGCCCGCCAGCGTCTCGCCGACGTCCGGCGGCAGCCATACCGTGGTGTGGCAGAACGGCACGTCGTCGTGGAACCGGCGGAAGGCGAGGGTGTGCACCATGTCGCTGTCCAGCCGCAGCCGTCCGGCCGCGTCGATGTCCACGCGTCGCCGCAGCGGGCTGGACAGCTGCATGGTGGTGTCCAGGGACAGCCCCATCAGGTCGTCCACCGAGCCGAACCTGCGGACGTACCGGCCGTCGCGCGGCGCGGCGAACGTGCCGCGCCCGGGGACGCGGTACACCAGGCCCTCGGCGACCAGGTCGTGGAAGGCGCGGCGCACGGTCTGGCGGCTGACCCGGTACGTCTCGGCCAGCTCGGCCTCGGTCGGCAGCCGTACCCCCTTGGGGTACCGGTCGCCCGCGAGGTCCGTGCGCAGATCGTCCGCCAGCTGCTGATACGCGGACCGCCCACGGGCCGGCTTGTTGGCCGCCATCACATCCTCGTCGCCGTTCGGATCGGTCCGGACAGGCCGGACAGGAAAGGACGGCCAGCTTATCGGCCGCGGAACGGGCGGGTCACCTGCGGGGACGGCCGCTCAGCCGCCGCCGGCGCCCAGGATGCGACGGGCCCGCTCCAGTACCGGGCGGTCCACCATCCGCCCGTCGACCACGGTGACCGCCTCGCCCGCCGCCAGTACCCGCAGCGCCCAGTCCCGTTCGGTCGCCGACGGAGTGAACCCTTCGTGTACGGCGTCGAGTTGACGCGGGTGGATGCAGAGCTTGCCGGCGAAGCCCAGCCGGCGGGCGTGGGCGATGTCCGCGGGGAGCGGGCCGTCGGCCGAGAGGTCGGCGGTGACGCCGTCGAGCGGCGGCGCGAGCCCGGCCGCCGCCGAGGCGCAGACCACCCGCGAGCGCGCGTACGCCAGCGCCTGGTGGTCGTCGGGGTCCACGCCGAGATCGGCCGCCAGGTCGATGTTGCCGAAGGCGGCCCGGAGGAGGTTCGGGGCGCGGCACAGCGCGGCGGCGTTCTCCACCCCGGCCGCGGTCTCGATCAGCGCCAGTACCGGGCTCCTGCCGCCCGTCCGGCAGGCGATCGATTCCAGTACGGCCGGGTCCTCGGCCTTGGGCAGCATGACGGGCGCGCCGTGCGCCGCCGCCATCGCGAGATCGGCCTCGAACCACTCGGTGCCCGGCGCGTTGACCCGCACCACGGCCCGCGCGCCGCCCGCCAGCCACCTGGCCACGTCGTCCCGCGCGGCGTCCTTCCCGTCCGGCGCGACCGCGTCCTCCAGGTCCACGATCACCCCGTCGGCGCCCGCCGCTGCCGCCTTCGCGAACCGGTCGGCGCGATGCCCTGGGACGAAGAGCAGGCTGCGCGCCGCGGCGAGCGCCTGCGCGTACGAGGGTGCCCCGGTGCCGGTCATGCGAACGTCACCTCCGCCGTGGCGTGCTCCGCCGCGCGCGGCCCGGCCACCGACAGCCGTACGCCCGACGCGTCGCCGTCCTCGTACGGCGTGCCGCAGGACAGCAGCCGCTCGCCGCAGAACGACGGGGTGCGCAGCCGGTAGGACAGGGTGCGGACGGTGCGCTCGGGCGCGCGGCGGCGGACCAGCTCCAGCATCTGCAGGACGAGCAGCGGGCCGTGCACGACCAGGCCCGGGTAGCCCTCGACCCCGGTGACGTAGGGCTCGTCGTAGTGGATGCGGTGCGCGTTGGCGGTCAGCGCGCTGACGCGGAAGAGGACGGCCGGGTCGGTGGTCCACGGCAGTTGCCAGGGCGCGTCGCCGTGCGGCTCGGCGCCGGGGTCGAGGACGATCCGGTCCGGTACGGGCGCGTCGCCGCCGCTGCGGTAGACGATGTCCTGCTCCTCGGCCACCCGCACCTCGCCGTCCTGCCGGAACTCGGTGCGTACGGTGACGAACAGCAGCCCGCCGGTGCGGCCCCGCTTCGCCTGCACCTTGGCCACGCGGCTGGTCTGCTCGGCGGGCCGGCCGACGGTCAGGGGCGTACGGACCTCCAGGCGGCCGCCCGCGAACATCCGGCGCCGCTCGGGCAGCGGCGGCAGGAAGTGGCCGTCGCGCAGGTGCCCGTCCGGACCCAGCTCGCTCTGGCGGGCCCAGGTCAGGAAGTGCAGCCAGTGCCACAGCGGCGGCAGCGGCTGCCCGGCGGCGGCCACCGGCTCCGGCAGGTCCAGTACGGCGGAGAGCGCGGCGACCGGGGCGGGGTCGAGGGGGTCGGTGGCGCCGGTGTCGGCCGGGTGCCAGCTGCGGGCGGTCTCTTCGAGGACGCTGAAGTCGGCGGGGGCGCCGGACATGGGGGCTCCTGTCTGTACGGGTCGGGGGTGGGCCGGGTCAGCGGGTGGCGGCCGGGCTGGGGGAGCCGGGGCGTACCGGATCCTCCTGCGCCGGGCGGCCGTGCAGGTCCTCCAGCGCCCGGTCCCGCGTGTCGATGCCGAAGAACGCGACGGTGAGGGTGGCGATCAGCCAGGCCCCGGCGACGAAGGCGAAGACGCCCACGTAACCGAGCTGCGGCGTCGTGTAGACGGCCGCGATGACCAGGGGAGCGACGATGTTGGCGGCCCGCCCTGCGCCGTTGCCGAGGCCGGAGCCCGCGGTGCGCAGCGCGGTGGGGAAGTGCTCGGGCGTGTAGGAGTACAGGACGGCGATGTACGCCTGGCTGAGCGCGGCGACCAGTACGCCGAAGACCATGACGGCCCCGGTGCTGGTGCTCAGCCCGTAACCGATGCCGACGGCGGCGACGACCAGGCCGAGCGCCACGGCGAGGTGTTTGCGCGAGAAGCGGTCGATGAACGGGGTGGCGAGGAACGCGCCGGGCACCGCGCCGATGGTGGTGATCGCCGACATGGTCATCGACTGGGCGAAGTCCTGGCCGCGGTCGGCCAGCAGGGTCGGCACCCAGGACTGGAAACCGTAGAAGCCGGTCAGCGCGAAGACCCACACGATCATGATGACGACCGAGTTGCGGCGCTGGGCAGGCGCGAAGAGATCGCGGAAGCGGGCCTTGGGCCGAGCGGCGGGGGTGGGCTCGGACGACTGCTCCTGTCCGTCGCGGAAGTCCGGTACGAAGCGGCGCACGGCCTCCGCGGCCTCCGAGGTCCGGCCCCGGGAGAGCAGCCAGCGCGGCGACTCCGGCAGTCGCAGGACCAGCGGGAGCAGCAGGAAGCCGAGCGCCCCGGCGACGAAGAGCCAGCGCCAGGCCGTGGGGTGCGAGACGGTGATCCCGCGGGCGGTGAAGGCGACCAGCGGGATGCCGACGAGGCCGACACCGAGGGCCACGGCCTGGAAGCGCCCGCGGTGGGTGGCCGGGGTGACCTCGGAGAGGTAGGAGATCGCGATGGCGGTCATCGCGCCGAGGCCGAAGCCGGTGAGCGCGCGGGCCGCGGCCATCGGGCCGGGCGTGGAGACCACGGCGTTGAGCAGCGAGGCGGCCGAGAAGACGGCCACGGCGGCGGACATGCCGAGGCGGCGGCCGAGCAGGTCGGCGGCGCGGCCGCCGAGGACGGCGCCGACCGCCATGCCGGCGAAGCTCATGGCGGTCACCAGGGCCACGTCCTGGACGGTGAAGCCGTGCACGGCGCGGATCGCCGGGGCCGCGAAGGCGAAGGTGTTCAGGTCGGCGAGGTCGAACAGGAACATCGCGCTGATGATCAGGAGCACTCTTCGGTGCGTCCGGCCGATCGGTGCCCCGCTCAGCGCGGCGAGGGCGGGGGATGGGGTCGTCACTGACCTACCTCCAAAGGGGTCCCAGAAACGGGCGGCCATTTAGCGCGGGCATGTACGGCATCGCTCCGTACAAAGCGGCTCGACGGATGGCGTCGGCATTCTGTGGCCCGGCTCACGGCGGCGTCAAGGGCCTGGTACTCAAGGGTGGGCGGGGAATCGCGGGGCACCTCCGGCACCGTTGACACGGCGATCATTTGGCCGTACAAATCCTCGGCAGAGGAGTCGTCGGCCGGACCGCCGACGGCCGCCGCACCACGGAGGGGATCGCATGACCGCCGCCCGAGCCCTCGCCCAGTGGGCCCACGACCACCGGGCAGACCCCGACGACCTGGCGCTCGCAGGGCGCGCGCTGGCCGACACCGTCGCCGTCGCCCTGGCCGCCCGCGCGCACCCGCTGCAGCCGATCGCCGCCCCGCTCCCGGACGCGGCCCGCTGGGCGGCCATGGCGCACGTACTGGACTTCGACGATCTGCACATCGAGACCACCACGCACATCTCCGTGGTCACCGTCCCGGCCGTGCTCGCCGCCGGCGGCGACGCGCGCGCCTACCTCGCGGGCGCCGGCG
The DNA here is from genome assembly GCF_040301705.1 of Streptomyces sp. NPDC000151. Classification (NCBI taxonomy): domain Bacteria; kingdom Bacillati; phylum Actinomycetota; class Actinomycetes; order Kitasatosporales; family Streptomycetaceae; genus Streptomyces; species Streptomyces sp. NPDC000151. The sequence continues at coordinate 46,397 of NZ_JBEPFC010000003.1, forward strand.
TCATGGCCCGGCTCGGCGCGATGCTCGGCTGGGGCCACTACGCCAACGGCTGGCACGCGACCTGCACCGCGGGCGCCCCGGCCGCCGCCGTCGCGGCCGGTGTCGCCCTCGGGCTCGACCCTGAGCAGCTCGCCACCGCCATGGCGCTCGCCGTGCCCGCGGCCGGCGGCGTCCAGGAGGCGTTCGGCACGCACAGCAAGTCCCTGCAGGTCGGCTTCGCCGCGGACGCCGGCGTACGGGCCGCACGGCTCGCGCAGGCGGGCGCCACCGCCGACCCGCGCGCCCTGGACGCCTGGCTGACGCGCGTCGGCGGCACCCCCGCCACCGACTTCCCCGTGGCCCCGGCCGTCCCCGGCGGTCTCGCGATCAAGATGTACCCCTGCTGCTACGCCATGCAGCGCCCGATCGCCGCGCTCCGCGAGATCCGCGACCAGGTGCACGGAGAGCTCACGGGCGTCACCGTCACCACCCCGGCGGGCACCGTCCACCCCCTCATCCATGACCGGCCCGGCACCGGCCTGGAGGGCAAGTTCTCCATGCCGTACGCCGTTGCCACCGCGCTCCTCGACGCCTATCCCGGCTTCGACAGCTTCACCGACGAGGCCGTGAGCCGCCCCGCAGCGCAGAAGCTCGTCGGGCAGGTCACTGTCGACCGGCGGCCCGGCGAGACCACCACCCTCCTCGACGGCGAGGTCGCCCTCCGCCTCGACTTCGCCGACGGCACGGCCCTGCACTCGGTACTGGCCCTGCCGCCCGGCTCCCCGCAACGTCCGCCCACCGACGGCGAGTTGCGGGCCAAGTTCGCCGCCTGCGGCCCCGACGTACCGGACCTGCTCGCGGGCATCACGTGGGAGGGAGCGGCCGAGCTGATGCGGACGGCGTTCCCCGCCGCCACCGGCCGTACGGGCAAGGAGTCCTGATGGGGAATCAGCAAGGCGAGCATCAGCAACGCAAGCACCAGCAGCGCCCCCTTGAAGGCATCACCGTCGTCAGCATCGAGCAGGCGGTGGCGGCCCCCTTCGCCACCCGCCAGCTCGCCGACCTCGGCGCCCGCGTCATCAAGATCGAGCGCCCCGGTGACGGCGACTTCGCCCGCCGCTACGACACCACCGTGCACGGCCACTCCAGCTATTTCGTCTGGCTGAACCGCTCCAAGGAAAGCCTCACCCTGGACCTCAAGGACGAGCGCGGCCGGGAAATACTGCACCAACTCCTCGCCGAGGCCGATGTGTTCGTACAGAACCTCGCCCCCGGTGCCGCCGACCGCCTCGGCCTCGGCACCGACGCGCTCACCGCCCGCTATCCGCGGCTGATCCCCTGCACGGTCTCCGGCTACGGCACCACCGGCCCGTGGGCGGACCGCAAGGCGTACGACCTGCTCGTCCAGTGTCAGACCGGCCTGGTCTCGCTCACCGGCAGCGCCGACGAGGCCGCCCGGGTCGGTGTGTCCGTCGCCGACATCTCCGCCGGGATGTACGCCTACAGCGGCATCCTCACCGCCCTCTTCGCCCGCGCCACCACCGGGACCGTCCGCCCGGTGGAGGTCTCGCTCTTCGAAGCGCTCTCGGAGTGGATGAGCCAGCCCGCGTACTACACCCGGCACAGCGGCAGCCAGCCGCCGCGCGTCGGCACCCAGCACGCGACCATCGCCCCGTACGGCGCCTACACCGCGGCGGACGGCAAGGACGTGCTCTTCTCGATCCAGAACGAGCGGGAGTGGACGGCGCTGTGCCGGGAGTTCCTCGGTCGGCCCGAACTCGTCGACGACCCGCGGTTCGCCACCGGATCGGCGCGCGTCGCCCACCGCGACGCGCTCAACGCGATCGTCGCCGAGCGCTTCGCCCGCTCCGACGCCGCGGACATCATGAAGGTCCTGGAGGAGATCGGCGTCGCCAACGCCGGGGTCAACTCCGTCGCGGAATTCCTGGACCACCCGGTCCTGGAAGGCCGGGACCGCTGGCGCGAGGTCGCCGTCCCCGGCGCCACCGTGCAGGCCCTCCTCCCGCCCGCCGACCTCGCCGGACTCACCGCCCGCATGGACCCCGTACCGGCCGTCGGCGAACACACCGACGCGATCCTCACCGCGCTCGGCCGTACACCGGAGGACCTGGCCGCCCTCCGTGCCGACTCCGTCATCTGACCCGGACTCTTCGAAGGAACCCCGCATGAGCACCCTGGACACCCTCCCCGAGGACGAGCGGTTCGTCGTCGAGACCGTGCACGACTTCGTCAACAAGGACGTCAAGCCCGTCGTCCAGGAGCTGGAGCACGCCAACACCTATCCCGAAGCGCTCATCGAGAAGATGAAGGAGCTCGGCATCTACGGGCTCGCCATCCCCGAGGAGTACGGCGGCACCAAGGTCTCCACGCCCTGCTACGTCCTGGTCACCGAGGAACTGGCGCGCGGCTGGATGAGCCTGGCCGGCGCGATGGGCGGCCACACCGTCGTCGCCAAGCTGCTGCTGCTCTTCGGCACGGAGGAGCAGAAGCGGCGGTACCTCCCGAAGCTGGCCACCGGCGAGATCCGCGCCACCATGGCACTCACCGAACCCGGCGGCGGCTCCGACCTCCAGGCCATGCGCACCACCGCCCGCAAGGACGACCAGGGCTACGTCGTCAACGGCTCCAAGACCTGGATCACCAACTCCCGCCGCTCCGGGCTGATCGCCCTGCTCTGCAAGACCGACCCGGACGCCACCCCCGCCCACCACGGCATCTCCATCCTCCTCGTCGAGCACGGCCCGGGTCTCACCGTCTCCCGCGACCTGCCCAAGCTCGGCTACAAGGGCGTCGAGAGCTGCGAGCTGTCCTTCGACGGCTACCGCGCCGCGCCGGACGCCGTGCTCGGCGGTACCGAGGGCAAGGGCTTCGGGCAGATGATGAAGGGCCTGGAGACCGGCCGCCTCCAGGTGGCGGCCCGCGCGCTGGGCGTGGGCCGGGCAGCGCTGGAGGACTCCCTCGCCTACGCCCAGGAGCGCGAGTCCTTCGGCAAGCCCATCTGGAAGCACCAGTCCATCGGCAACTACCTCGCCGACATGGCCACCAAGCTGACCGCGGCCCGGCAGCTCACCCTGCACGCGGCCCGCGAGGCGGACGCGGACCGCCGCGTCGACATGGAAGCCGGCATGGCCAAGCTCTTCGCCTCCGAGACGGCGATGGAGATCGCCCTCAACGCCGTGCGCATCCACGGCGGTTACGGCTACTCCACGGAGTACGACGTCGAGCGGTACTTCCGCGACGCCCCGCTGATGATCGTCGGCGAGGGCACCAACGAGATCCAGCGGAACGTCATCGCCGCACAGCTGGTCAAGCGGGGCGGGCTGGACTGATCCGGTACCCGGCTGCCGGGTGCGTCTCCGGCAGCCGGGCACCCCGCCCGAACAGCTTCTCCCGCAGCGTCCCCGGCGCGTACTCCCGCTTCAGCAGCCCGCGCTCCTGCAGCACGGGCGCGAGGTGGTCGGCGAAGTCCGCGAAGCTGCCCGGCGTGGTGACGTAACTGAGGTTGATGCCGTCGATGCCGGCGGCCCGCCAGGTCTCCAGCGCGTCGGCCAGCTGCTCGGGCGTGCCGGACAGCGGCCGGGTCCAGGCGCGCGCCCGCAGCGCCTCCCCGAACGTCCACGTCTTGTCCGGCGCCCCCTCGATCAGCGCCCGCACGAACCCCTTCACCCCGTTCGTGTCGATCTCGCCGATCGGCTCGTCGAAGTCGATCTGCGCGAGGTCGATGCCCAGCGAGCCCGACAGGTGCGCGGCGAACCCGTCGAAGCTGGCGTACTCCTCGTACTCCGCGCGCTTGCGCCGCGCCTCCGCCTCCGTACTGCCCACGATCAGCGTCAGACCCTGGAAGAAGAGGAGGTCGCCGGGGGCGCGGCCGTGCCGCACCGCTCGCGCCCGTACGTCCTCCACCTGCGCCTTCGCGCCCTCCGGCGAGATCGCGCCGAGGAAGACGGCCTCGGCGTGGGTGGCCGCGAACTCCCGGCCCGCCTCGGAGGAGCCGGCCTGGAAGAGCAGCGGGGTGCGCTGCGGTGACGGCTCGGACAGGTGCGGCCCGTCCACTTCGTAGTACGTGCCCTTGTGCCGTACATCGTGGATCTTCGCCGGATCGGCGTGGATACGGCGCTCGGTGTCCCGCACCACCGCGTCCTCTTCCCAGCTGCCCTCCAGGAGCTGGTACAGCACGTCGACGTACTCGTGCGCGCGGGCGTACCGGTCGGCGTGCAGGGGCAGCGAGCCGAACCCGAAGTTGCGCCCGGCGCCCTCCAGGTACGACGTGACGACGTTCCACGCCACCCGGCCCTTGGTCAGATGGTCCAGGGTGCTCAGCCGGCGCGCGAAGCCGTACGGGGCCTCCTGCAGTACGGACTGGGTGAAGGCCAGGCCCAGGTGCTCGGTGGCCCCGGCCAGCGCCGCGGCCAGCAGCGACGGGTCGTTCACCGGAATCTGCAGTCCCTCGCGGACGGCGGTCCCGCGGCCGCCCCCGAAGGTCTCGTACGGGCCGACGACATCGGCGAGGAAGAGGGCGTCGAAGCGGCCGCGCTCCAGGATGCGGGCCAGCTCGACCCAGGTGTCCAGGTCCGCGTAGTCCAGCTGGCGGGTGTCCTGGCGTACCCACTGGCCGTGGTTGATGTGCGAGACGCAGTGCATCGCGAAGGCGTTGAAGCGGAGCGGCCGGGGAGCGGGGCGGTCGGTCATCATGAGGCCAGTTCTGTGTCGAAGGCGGGCAGGGCGGCGGACAGCAGCCGTTGCGTGTAGGGGTGCCGGGGGGCGCGGAAGAGGGCGTCGGCGGGGCCGGACTCGACGGCCCGGCCGTCCTTCATGACCAGCACGTCGTCGCTGAGCTGCCGGACGACGCCCAGGTCGTGGGAGATGAACAGATAGGCCACGCCCAGTGCCCGCTGCAGATCGGTCAGCAGGTCCAGGACCTGCGCCTGGATGGAGACGTCGAGCGCCGAGACGGGTTCGTCCAGCACGAGCACCCGCGGGCGGGGCGCGAGCGCGCGGGCGATCGCGACGCGCTGCCGCTGCCCGCCGGAGAGGTGGAGGGGGTGCCGGTCGAGCGTGTCCAGGGGGAGGCCGACCTGGGCGGCCAGCTCCTCGACGCGGTCGACCGGATCGCCGTGGGGGTCCGCCACCCGCACCGCGTCGGCGAGGGTACGCCGCACCGTCCAGCGCGGGTCGAAGGAGCTGAGCGGATCCTGATGCACGTGCTGGATGCCGGGTCTGCGGGCGCGCCGGTCGCGTTCCCGTACGGTGCTCCACGGCTCGCCGTGCAACGTGACCTTGCCCGCGTCCGGCGCTGTCAGGCCCAGCGCGATCCGCGCGGTGGTGGACTTGCCGGAGCCGGACTCGCCCACGATGCCGAGGGTCTGCCCGGCCCGCAGCTCGAAGGAGACGTCCGTGACCACGCGGCGCCCGCGGTAGGACTTGGACAGCCGGTCGGCCTTGAGGACGACGTCCCCGTGCCCCGGCTTCCGGACGCTCCGGGCGCCTGGTCGAGCGCCCGGTCGGGCTGCCAACAGCTGCTGTGTATAGGGATGCTGAGGGCGCGTCAGTACTGACTCCACCGGGCCCTGCTCGACGATCTCGCCGTCCCGCATGACCGCCACCCGGTCCGCGATCCGTTCCACCGCCGCCAGGTCGTGGCTGATGAACAACAGCGCCCGGCCCCGGCCCGCCGCCGACGCGAACAGGTCCAGGATCTGTGCCTGTACGGTCGCGTCCAGGGCCGTGGTCGGCTCGTCGGCGATCAGCAGCGGTGGATCCAGGGCGAGCGCCGAGGCGATCAGCGCGCGCTGCCGCAGCCCGCCGGACAGCTCGTGCGGGCGCTGCCCCGCGCGCAGCTCCGGCTCCGGGATGCCCGCCTCCCGCATCACCTCCAGCACGCGTGCCCGCCGCGCGGCCCGGCTGCCGTAGCCGTGCAGCCGCAGCGCGTCCTCGATCTCCTTGCCGACCGGGCGCAACGGATCGAGCGAGACCAGCGCGTCCTGCAGCACGAAGCCGACCCGCCGGCCGCGCACCGCCCGCCAGCGCCGGTCGCGCCACGCGCGTACGTCCTGCCCGTCGAACTCCAGCCGCTCCGCAGCGACGTGAGAGCCGGGGCCGGTGAGTCCCGCCAGCGTGCGTGCGGTGACGCTCTTGCCCGAGCCGGATTCGCCGACGAGCGCGAGGGATTCGCCGGCACGTACGGTGAGGGACACGTCCCGTACGACGGGCCGGCCGCCGAAGCGCACGCTCAGATTGCGGACGTCGAGTATCGGTACGTCGCTCATCAGCTGCTCCTGGAGTCGAGCCGGGCCTGCAGCCGGCGGCCCAGCACGGTGGTGGACAGGGTGGTCAGGACGATGAACAGGCCGGGGAAGAGCGAGGCCCACCAGGCCAGTTGGAGGTAGGTGCGGCCGTCGGCGAGCATCGCGCCCCACTCGGCGGCGGGCGGCTGCGCGCCGAGCCCGAGAAAGCTGAGCGAGGACGCCCACACCACGGACTGGCCGATGCCGAGCGTGGCGAGCGCGACCAGCGGACGCAGCACGTTGGGGAAGACGGTACGGCGGACGACACGCAACGGGTGGTGGCCCAGACCGTGGGCCGCCTCCACGTACCCGGACCGGACGACGCCGGACGCCTGGGCGCGGATCAGCCGGGCGTACCCGGGTGCCTCGCCGATGCCGACCGCGATCGCCGCGGTGGTGACGCCGGTACCGAACACCGCGATGAACAGCAGCGCGAGCAGCAGACCGGGGAAGGAGAACAGCACCTCCAGCACCCGCCCGACGACGAAGTCAGCCACTCGCCCGCCGAGCGCGGCGAGCAGTCCGAGCAGCGTGCCCAGCCCGAGCGAGATCGCGGTGGCGCTGACGCCGATGAGGAGGGACTGCCGGGCGCCGTGGACCACGCGGGCGTACACGTCGCGGCCGTTCTGGTCGGTGCCGAACCAGTGTGCCGCTGACGGCGGTTGGAAGAATTCTGCGGGCCGGATCGCGTCCGGCGCGTGCGTGGCGAGCAGCCCGGGGGAGATCGCCGCGAGGACGACGAGGACGAGGAAGAGCGCGGCGGCGCCGGCTCCGGGGCGGAGGGACGGCCGGGCGCGGGTCCTGGCGGGCGAGAGGGTGAGGGCGGTCATGCGGGGAGCTCCCGTACGGAGGTGCGGACACGGGGGTCGACGGCCGCGTGCACCAGGTCGACGATCAGGTTGACCAGCACATACACCGTCGCGATGAGCAGGACGATGCCGGTGGTCAGCGGCAGGTCACGGGCGAGTACGGCGTTCAGCAGCGCCCGCCCGATGCCCTGCCGCGCGAACACCGCCTCGACGACGACCTCGCTGCTGAAGAGCGCGCCGACCGCCCAGCCGGACAGCGTCAGCGGCGGCAGCAGCGCGTGCCGCAGCGCCCGCCGGGCCTTCACCGCGCCCGCGCTCATGCCGCGCAGCCGGGCCGAGGTGACGAACGGCTGGTCGAGCGCGGTGAGCAGGGCGGTACGGGTGACCTGCCCGAGGTAGCCCGCGAGTGGCACGGCGAGGGTGAGCGCGGGCAGCACGAGCCCGGCGAAGCCGGTACCGCCCGCGACCGGGAACCAGCCGAGCCGGAACGCGAAGGCGTACAGCAGCACCACGCCCAGCCAGAAGTGCGGCAGCCCGGCCGAGACCGTCTCCAGGCCCGACCCCAGCGCCGCGGCGAACCGCCCGCGGCCGACCGACAGCAGCACCACGGCCCCGGCCAGTACCCACGCGAACAGCAGCGCGGTCACGGTCAGTTCGATCGTGTCCGGCAGCTGGCCCGCGATGACCGTGTCCACGTTCTCCTTGAGGGAGGTGGACACGCCCAGGTCGCCGGTGAGGATGCGGCCGAGGTGGTGTGCGTACTGGAGCGGCAGCGGCTGGTCCAGGCCGTACGCGTGCCGGGTCGCGGCGATCGTCTCGGGCGTCGGGTTGCTGCCCGCGCCGCCGCCCAGCAGCGCCATCACCGGATCGCCGGGCACCAGGTGCAGGGCGGCGAAGGTGACGGTCGCGGCGGCCCACAGGACCAGCGCGGCGCCGCCCACCCGGGCGGCGATCTGTCGGTGGAGCGTCATCGGGAGACCACCCAGGCGTCGTAGAGGTAGGGCAGGGACAGGGCCGGTTCGAGCGTGGCGCCGCGCGCCGAGGCACGGCCCGCCGCGAGCCTGGTCGTCTGCGGATAGAGCGTCAGCTGGTAGGCGCCGGCCGAGACGATGCGCTGGGCGCGGGCGTACAGCCGCCGCTGCTCGGCCTCGTCGGTGCTGGAGAGCGCGGCCCGCAGGAGACCGTCGAGCTTCGGGTCGCGTACGTAGGAGGAGTTGGAGTGGATGCCGTTGCGGACGGCGTACTCGCTGCCGAACATCGTGCGCAGCACGTCCGGCGTGTTGGTGTTCCAGTAGCCGTCCCGCAGGTCGTACTCGCCCTTGTTGTAGCGGTCCGTGACGGTCGCGGTGTCCAGGCGCAGCAGCCGCAGGTCGAAGCCGACGGCCTTGGCGGTCGCCTGGATCTGCTCCATCAGGGCCAGTTGATTGGGGCTGATGTCGGACTTGAGCAGCACCTCGGCGGTGAGCCTGCGGCCGTGCTGGGTGCGGTAGCCCGCGCTGTCGCGCCCGGTCCAGCCGGCCCGGTCCAGGAGGCGGCCCGCGGCGGCCGGATCGTAGGTCCAGGCGTTCTCGTACCCGGGGTCGTACGCCTGCGTGACATAGCTGAGCGGCCCGCCCGCGCGCCGGTACTGCCCGAAGAACACGCTCTTCAGGCCGTCCTGCACATCCGCCGAGCGCAGGAACGCCTCCCGTACGCGACGGTCGTCGAACGGCGGGCGCGCGGTGTTCAGCGCCAGGTTCGTCGGATTGCCGGGCCGGTCGCGGACGACCACCCGCAGCCGCTCGTCCTGCTGCGCGAGCCGCTGGTCCTCGGGCGGCAGCGCGTCGATCACATCGACCTGGCCCGACTGCACCGCGGCGAACCGCGTCGCGGGCTCCGGGATGAAACGCCAGACGACCTTGCGCACATGTGCCGGGCCGCGGTGCTTCGCGTACGGCGGCGGCGAGTTGTAGCGGTCGTTCCGTACGAGGACGACATCGCTCTGGCGGTTCCAGCGCCGCACGACGAACGGCCCTGTGCCCACCGGCGCCGCGCAGTTCGCCTCCTTGCTGCGTTTCAGCGCTTTCGGCGACTCCATGCCGAGGAACGCCTGCGCAAGCATGTGCAGCAGCGGCGAGTACGCCCGCTTGAGGTGCACGGTCGCCGTCCAGCGGCCCTCGACCGTCGTCCGCTCGTACGGCTGGAGATAGCCGCCCGCCGTGCCCGACTGGGTGTCAGGATCCACCATGTGATCGAAGTTGGCCTTCACTGCGGCGGCGTCGAAGCGCGTACCGTCCGTGAACCGCACGTCCTTGCGCAGCCGGAACGTGTAGTCCTTGCCGTCCGGCGACACCCGCCACGACGTCGCGAGCCAGGGCCTCACCTGGCCCCGCCCGTCCAGCGCGACCAGCGAGTCCAGCACCTGCATGGCGACGTACGCCTGCGGCATGTCGCCCTGGACGTGCGGGTCCAGACAGGTCGGCTCGCGGTCCGTCGCGTACACGAGGGTGCCGCCGGAGGCGGGACGGGCGCCGAGCGCGGTGGTCGCGGTCTGCGGGCCGCAGGCGGTGGTGGTCAGCGCGAGGGCGCAGGCGGCCGCGGCCGCGCGGATGAGGGTTTTGCCGTACACAGCGGGGGCTCCTCGGAGCGGGATGCAGGGAGTCGGGCGCGTCGGAAGGAGATCGGGCGCGTCATCGGGCGCGTCAGAAGAAGCCGTTGAGCGGCGGGGTCCGCCCGTTGAGGTGGTAGTCGCCCGCGACCCGCGCCTTGTGCGGGATCGGGTTGTGGCTGGAGAGCGTGCGGGCGTTGCGCCAGTGCCGGTCGAAATTGTGCTCGCGCAGCGTCGCGGAGGCACCGCCCACGTCGTACAGCCGCTCGGCGGCCCGCAGCGACGCCTGCGCCGCGACCACCTGCGCCTGCGCGACCTGCACGGCCGCGTCGTGCAGCGCCTCCTCCGTGCCGGCGATGCCGTCGGGCCCGGTCTCGGCGAGCGCGTCGTCCACGGCCGCCGCGGCCCGCAGTACGGTCGCCTCGGCCCCGTACGCGAGCGCCGCGATCTCGCCCACCGCGTGCTGGACCAGCGGATCCTCCACGGCCCGCGCCACCCCGGCGTGCTGCACGGCACGCGCCTTGTCGCGGGCGTGCGCCACCGCGTCGCTCAGCGCGTTCTTCGCGATGCCGGTCTGCACGGCGGCCAGATACAGCTGGAAGTACGGCGCCAGGTGCGTGCGCCGCTCCCGCCAGTTGCCCTCGATGATGATCTCGTCGGGCAGCACGCGCACGTCCTCCAGGACGGTCGTGCCGCTGGCCGTGGTGCGCTGGCCCATGCTGTCCCAGTCGTCGAGCAGCCGCAGCCCCTCCCGGTCGCTCGGCAGCAGTACCCGGACCCGCTGGTCGTCCTCGTCCAGCGCGGTGACCAGCACATGGTCGGCGAAGAGGCTGCCGGTGCTGTAGAACTTCGTGCCGTTGAGGCGGTACGCGTCGTCCTCGTCGGGGGAGCGGGTCAGCCGGGTCTCGATGTCGCCGGGGTGCGCCGTACCGCGTTCCGACGCCGCGTTGCCGATCAGCGCGCCTGCCACCACCGCGGGGAACCACCGCTCCCGCTCGGCGTCCCCGCCCTGGCTGATCAGCTGCTCGACGAAGCCGAAGTGCGGGCGCAGCGCCTGCGCGACGTTGGAGTCGGCGGCGGCCAGATCGATGACGATGCGGAAGAGGTCGGCGAAGGTGCCGCCCCGGCCGCCGTGGCGGGCCGGCACGCGCAGTGCGCCGAGGCCGCTGCGGCGTACCAACTCAACGGATTTATAAGGGAGTTCGCGAGACGCCTCCAGGTGTGCGGCGTCCGCGGCGAGCGCTGCGTACAGCTCGTCGAGACCGGTCAAGAGTTCCTCATTTCCGGGCATACCGGCGCGAGCGCGCACGGCGTGAGCACCGGATGTCCGCAGCACGGCGCGGAAGAATCCGGTGTGAACCCTCGGCAGAAAGCGGGAATCAACGCCTCAGAAGGCGGAAGAGGGACGGGCGGGAGAAACGGCCCCGTCAGGCCGTACGGCGACAGGCAGCGCTGGAAACGCGCGCGAGGTCAACATGACGTCGCTGCGTGAGATCCGGTCGCTCCTGAGGCATATCCCGATTCAAGCAGGTCAGGGGCGGTGCGGTCGAGACGGTATCGGCGAGGGCGCGATAGGGAAGCCCTTTCACCGGGTCGGCCGGCCGGTGCTTCGCCTCAGCTCTCCAGCGTTTCCAATTCGGCGACGGACGCCGTCAGCCACTCCACCCAGAAACGCTCCTGGGCAATCCCGGCACGCAGCACGAGATGCTGCATACGGTCCGCGGGGGCCGTCTTCTCGGGGCGGAGGAAGTCGCGGGTCTCGATCTCCAAGTACTCCGCCAACTGCGCCTCGTGCAGCGCGAGATGGCGGCGGAATTCCTCGGTGAGCCCGGTCGCGCCGACGACCGCGGCGGCGCGCAGCCGCAGCAGCAGTGGATCGCGGTTGGCCTTCGGGTCCTGCCGCTCGGCCACCCACGCGGTGAGCGCCTCCCGGCCGGCCGGCAGCACCTCGTAGTCCCGCTTCTGGCCGCGCGAGGGCTGGGTCTGCGGCAGGGCGTGGATCAGCCCCGACTCCTCCAGCTTGCGCAGTTCGCGGTAGATCTGCTGGTGGGTGGCGGACCAGAAGTACCGGATGGACCGGTCGAACCGCCGCGTCAGCTCCAGCCCCGACGACGGCTTCTCCAGCAGGGCCGTGAGGATCGCGTGCGGGAGGGACATGGCGGTCGGCCTTCCTGGAGGGCGGTCGTGCGCTGCCGGGCTTGCGGGTACCGACGGCCGTACGCGGCCACCGGTACCCACGATCCTAGGCGGCTCTCAGATGTCCGCCGCCAGTCGCGTGCCCTGCAGGATGGCGCGCTTGGCGTCCAGCTCCGCGGCCACGTCGGCACCGCCGATGACGTGCGCGGTGTGCCCGGCCGCCAGCAGCGCGTCGTACAGCTCGCGGCGCGGCTCCTGGCCCGCGCACAGCACGATCGTGTCGGCCGCGAGGACGGACTTCTCGCCGTCGACGGTGACGTGCAGCCCCTCGTCGTCGATGCGCTCGTACGTGGCGCCCGGCGTCATCGTCACGCCGCGGTGCCGCAGCTCCGTGCGGTGGATCCAGCCCGTCGTCTTGCCCAGCCCCGCGCCGACCTTGCCGGTCTTGCGCTGCAGGAGGTGGACCGTGCGCGCCGCGGGGGCCCGCACCGGCGCCTTGAGCCCGCCACGCTCCTCGTACGAGGTGTCCACGCCCCACTGCGCGAAGAACGCCGCCGGGTCCAGGCTCGCCTGTTCCCCGCCGTCCGTCAGGAACTCCGCCACGTCGAAGCCGATGCCGCCGGCGCCGACGATCGCCACCGTCCGCCCGGCCTCGACCCGGCCGCTCAGCACGTCGAGGTAGCTGACCACGCTGGGGTGGTCGATGCCGGGGATGTCCGGCGTGCGCGGCGTGACGCCGGCCGCGACCACGATCTCGTCGTACCCGCCCGCGCCCAGGCTCTCGGCGGTCACGGCCGTGCCGAGCCGCACGTCGACCTTCAGCTCCTCCAGCCGCGTACGGAAGTACCGCAGCGTCTCGTTGAACTCCTCCTTGCCCGGGATGCGGCGGGCCACGTTCAGCTGCCCGCCGATCTCACCGGCGGCGTCGAACAGCGTCACGCCGTGGCCGCGCTCGGCCGCGGAGACCGCGAACGCCAGGCCCGCCGGGCCCGCGCCGACCACCGCCAGCTCCTTGCGGCGCCGGGTGGGGGAGAGGGACAGCTCGGTCTCGTGGCAGGCCCGCGGGTTGACCAGGCACGAGGTGATCTGCCCGGAGAAGATGTGGTCCAGGCACGCCTGGTTGCAGCCGATGCAGGTGTTGATCGCGTCGGCGCGGCCCTCGCTCGCCTTGGCGACGAAGTCGGGGTCGGCCAGGAACGGGCGGGCCATCGACACCATGTCCGCGCGCCCCTCGGCGAGCAGCCGCTCGGCGACCTCGGGCGTGTTGATGCGGTTGGTGGTGATCAGCGGGATCTTCACCGCCCCCATGACCTTCTCGGTCACCCAGGAGAACGCGCCACGCGGTACCGACGTCGCGATGGTCGGGATGCGGGCCTCGTGCCAGCCGATGCCGGTGTTGAGGATGGTCGCGCCGGCCGCCTCGACCTCCTTGGCGAGCTGTACGACCTCGTCGTAGGTCGAGCCGCCGGGCACCAGGTCCAGCATCGACAGCCGGTAGATCAGGATGAAGTCCGGGCCGACCCGCTCGCGGGTGCGCCGCACGATCTCGACGGGGAAGCGGATGCGGTTCTCGTACGAGCCGCCCCAGCGGTCGGTGCGCTGGTTGGTGGGCGCCGCGATGAACTCGTTGATGAGGTAGCCCTCCGAGCCCATGATCTCCACGCCGTCGTACCCGGCCTGCTGCGCGAGCGCGGCGGCCCGTACGTAGTCCTCGATGGTCTGCTCGACCTCGTCGTCGGTCAGGGCGCGCGGCGTGAAGGGGTTGATCGGCGCCTGTATCGCGCTGGGCGCCACCAGGTCCTCGCTGAAGGCGTACCGCCCGGTGTGCAGGATCTGCATGGCGATCTTCCCGCCCGCGCGGTGCACCGCCTCGGTCACCTGCGCGTGTTCGGCGGCCTCCGCCTCGGTGGTGAGCTTGGCGCCACCGTCCATCGTGCGGCCCTGCTCATTGGGGGAGACGCCGCCGGTCACGATCAGCCCGACGCCGCCGCGCGCCCGCTCCGCGTAGAAGGCGGCCATCCGCGCGAACCCGCCCGGCGCCTCCTCCAGGCCGACGTGCATCGAGCCCATCAGGACCCGGTTGGGCAGGGTGGTGAACCCCAGGTCGAGCGGGCTCAGCAGGTGGGGGTACGGGCTCATCCGAAGTCTCCTCGCGCGCACAGTGCCGACGAGCTTCGTTTCTAGACCAGCGGAGCCGGTTATGCAACATGTTGCATAATGAGGCGTAGGTCACGGAGGGGCCGCCGGGCGGTCGGCTCGCCCGCCTGTCGCCCTTGAGGACACAAGCTGACCGCAACGACTCCTACGGTCGCCGCATGACAAAGGACATGACAAAGGACACGACGAGGGACGCAGGGGCCGACGCCGTCCGCCCGTTCCGTATCGAGATCCCGCAGACCGACGTCGAGGACCTGCGCGACCGGCTGGCCGGCACCCGCTGGCCGCGGCGGTTGCCCGGCGACGGCTGGAGCCGGGGCGTGCCCGTGACGTACCTGAAGGAGCTGGCGGAGTACTGGGGGGACGGGGGCTACGACTGGCGCGCGGAGGAAGCCCGGCTGAACGCCTTCCCGCAGTTCCTGACCGCCATCGACGGCCACGATGTGCACTTCCTGCACGTCCGCTCGCCCGAGCCGGATGCCCTGCCGCTGCTCCTCACGCACGGCTGGCCCAACTCCTTCGTGGAGTTCGCCGACCTGATCGGGCCGCTCACCGATCCCCGCGCACACGGCGCCGACCCCGCGCACGCCTTCCACGTCGTGGTGCCCTCCGTGCCGGGCTTCGGGTTCTCCGCGCCGCCGCAGGACACCGGCTGGTCGGTCGGACGGGTGGCGCGCATGTGGGCCGCACTGATGCACCGCCTGGGATACGAGCGGTACGGCACCCAGGGCGGCGACCTCGGCGCGTACGTCGCACCCGCGGTCGCGCAGGCCGCACCGGAGCACGTCGCCGGCGTGTACGTCGTCAGCGGCCTCGGCATCCCGACCGAGGCCGATCTGCCCGAACTCACCCCGGCCGAGCGGGAGGTGTACGCGCGGATGCAGCAGTGGTCATGGGGCGTCGACCACCACGGTCTGCTGCGCGCTGCGCCGCAGACCTTCTCCTACGGCTGGCAGGATTCTCCCGTCGCCCAACTGGCCTGGCTGCTCCACAAGTTCCACGACTTCGGCGGAGCCGGGCCGGCGGAGCCCGACAAGGTCATCGACCGGGACCTGCTGCTGACCAACGCGTCGGTGTACTGGTTCACCGGTACCTCCGGCAGCTCCTCGTGGTTCATGTACGAGAACAGCGGAGACGGCCCGTTCGCCTGGCCCGAGGGGCAGACCGCCGTGCCGACCGGCGTCTACAGCGGGCCGCCCGGAATCCGCCGCCTCGCCGAGCGGCACAACCGCATCGCCCACTGGCCGGAGGACAATCCCGCCGGCCATCACTTCATCGCCATGGACGAACCGGGCGCGCTGGCCGCCGACATGCGTGCCTTCTTCGCCGAGGTCCGCTGAGGCGCTCCGTGGAGTCAGGCGGCAGGGCGGAGCTGGATCTTCCGGCCGGAGCCCTGCCGGAAGGTCTCCAGCGCCGTGCCGAAGTCGTCGAGCCCGTACGAGTGCGCGCCCAGGTCCCGCGGCAGCACGTCGAAGGCGTGCACCGCCCAGGACAGCGGCTCGATCAGCGGGCCCTGCGTGAGGTCCACGCTCTCCGGCACGGGACGCGCTGGACGAGTAGCTCCGCTGTGTGACCGTGGCCCCGGCACATGCCCCGGCCACGGTCACGGTCCGTGACGAAATTCTTCGGTCGGTTTCGATCGACGCGCCCTGCTGGCGCCCTCACCGCGTCATCATGGGGGCCGTGAGCCGGTGCGGCCGGTGAGTGGGGTGGAAGGGAGGCGGCCGGGATGCTCGTGAAGACCCCGACCGACAGGCGCGTACGGATCGAGCGGTGGCCGGTTCCCGCCGGTTCGCCCACCCTGGCGAAGCTGGCCGTGGTGGGCGTGCTCGACGGTGACAGTGTGTCAGGACTGTGCGACGCCACCGCGGCGGTCATGGCGGGCGGCAAGCGGCACCTCCGGCTGGACCTCGCCGGCGTCACCTCCTGCGACAACGCCGGTCTTTACACCCTGCTCGGCGTGCAGAGCGCACTGCGCTCCATGGGCGGCAGCCTGGTGCTGCTCCGCCCGAGCCTGCCCGTCCACGCCGGTCTCCGCGCCGCCCGCCTGCATCTGCGGCTGGTCATCGCGCCGCCCGGCTCGGTGATGTAACAGCCCGTCCCGGTGCTGCGGCGGCCAGTCCGCGGCCCGCTCAGCCGACCGCGTCCGCCGGCGGCAGCAGCGGGCCGCACGCCCAGCGCTGGAAGACCAGCCGGGTCTCGACCCTGGCCACCTCGCGCCGGGCGGTGAACTCGTCCAGGACCAGCCGCTGGAGGTCGGCGGCGTCCTGCACGGCGACGTGGACGAGATAGTCCTCGGGCCCGGTGAGGTGGAAGAGGGAGAGCGCCTCGGGCAGCGAGCGGATGCGCTCGACGAACGGGCCGACCAACTCGCGGCGGTGCGGCCGCACCTGCACGGACAGCAACGCCTGCAGCCCGCGGCCGAGTTTCGCGGGATCCAGGCGCAGTTCGTGTCCCAGGATCACGCCGCTGCGGCGCAATCGGGTCACCCGGTCCAGACAGGTCGACGGCGCGACGCCGACCGCCGCGGCCAGATCGCGGTACGTGGTCCGGGCGTCGTTCTGCAACAGGCGTAAGATCTCCAGATCCACCGGATCGAGACGCACAGAGTCGGCCATGTACCGAACGTAACACGGAAGTTGACCATCCGGTCAGGGGCCCCGACCAGCATCGGAGCATGACCCGATCAGCCGCGCGGCCGGACCGCGCCATCACCGCCGTCACCGCCCCCGACCCCCTGCCCCGCGCCCTGGCCACCGAAGCCGTGCACGCGGGCCGCGAGGACCTCGCCGCGCAGGGCCTGCACGCGGCCCCGCTGGACCTGTCCACCACGTACCCCTCGGCGGACAGCCGCGCCGAGGCCGCCCGGCTCGACGCCTTCGCCGCCACCGGCGCCGAGTTCGAGGGCCCGCCCGTCTACGGCCGGCTCGGCAACCCCACCGTCGCCCGCTTCGAGACCGCCCTCGCCCGCCTCGAAGGCACCGAGTCCGCCGTCGCCTTCGCCAGCGGCATGGCGGCCCTCACTGCCTGCCTCCTCGTCCGGCACGCCGAAGGACTGCGCCACGTCGTCGCCGTCCGCCCGTTGTACGGCTGCAGCGACCACCTGCTGTCCGGCGGGCTGCTCGGTACCGAGGTGACCTGGACCGACCCGGCCGGCATCGCCGACGCGCTGCGCGCCGACACCGGCCTGGTCATGGTCGAGAGCCCGGCCAACCCCACGCTCGCCGAGACCGACCTGGCGGCCGTCGCGCACGCCTGCGGCTCCGTGCCGCTGCTGGCCGACAACACCTTCGCCACCCCCGTACTGCAGCGCCCCGCCGAGGCCGGCGCGCGGCTGGTACTGCACAGCGCGACCAAGTACCTCGGCGGCCACGGCGACGTGCTGGGTGGCGTGGTGGCCTGCGACGAGGAATTCGCGCGGCGGCTGCGGCAGGTGCGGTTCACCACCGGCGGCGTGCTGCACCCGCTCGCCGGCTACCTGCTGCTGCGCGGGCTGGCCACCCTTCCCGTACGGATGCGGGCCGCGTCCGCCACCGCGGCGGAGCTGGCCCGGCGGCTCGCCGCCCATCCCGGCGTGGCCCGGGTGCACTACCCGAAGCTCGGCGGCGCGATGGTCGCGTTCGAGGTGCGCGGGGACCCGCACGAGGTGACCGCCGGGGTGCGTCTGATCACCCCGGCGGTCAGTCTCGGCAGCGTCGACACGCTCCTCCAGCACCCGGCCTCGATCAGTCACCGCGTCGTCGAAGCCGCCGACCGCACGGCCGGCGGCATCTCCGAACAGCTGCTGCGGCTGTCGGTGGGCCTGGAGGACGTCGAGGACCTGTGGCAGGACCTGGACGCGGCACTCGGCGGTCCGGGCGGCCTCAGCGGCGCGCTGCCGCGTCCGGCACGGCGGGAGCGGGCAGCGACCGGCCGACGGCGCGCGGCTCCGGCCGGCGCCGCAGCCCCGCAGGCCGGGCCGTGATCACCAGCGTGCCCTCCTCGACCTGGTAGTCCAGCGGCAGCCCCAGGCCGCGCATGGCCGCCACCATCCCGGTGTTGGACGCCTGCGTGATCGCGTACACGCTCTCGCAGCCCGTCTCGGCGGCCATCCCGACCAGCCGCTCCAGCAGTTCGGCGCCGATGCCGCGGCGCTGCCACGCGTCCTCCACCAGCAGCGCCACCTCGGTCTCGTCGCCGTCCCACAGCAGGTGGCCCAGCGCCACCAGCCGCCCGGAGGCGGTCTCCACGGCCAGCGTGCGGCCGTGCCGCGGGCTCAGCAGGTGGTCGAGGTAACGGCCGGCGTCCTGCACCGGCCCGTGGTAGCGCAGCGACAGCGTCCGCTCCGAGCAGCGGTCGTGCATCTCCCGGGCGGCCGCCAGGTCGGAGGGGTCGGCGCGGCGCACGGTGATGGGGCTGCCCTCGGGGAGGGTGAGGGTGTCCCGGCGCTCCGGGACCCGCTGGCCGAGCCGCGCGTCCAGCTCCACCAGCGCCCGGACCCGGGCGAACTCGGTGGGGGTGAACGGCAGCTGCGGCCGCTCGATGGTGAGGGAACCCCCGGACGGGTCGCGGAACTTCATGGTGTGGTCCTCAAGTACGCCGTCGTCCGGCACTCGTTCGGCCAGCAGCTCGCCCTTCAGCGTGCGCGCGGGTACCGAGTGGATGGTGCAACGGCCCAGCAACTGCCGCAACGCCAGAGGCAGTTCCGCGGAGTCCAGAGCCGTTCGGGTGGCCAGGGACAGCATACGGGCCGGCGCGTCGACCAGATCATGGGCATCGGCGCGTTCCAGCCAGGTGTCCCGGCCGCCCGCCGCGGTCACCGCGCCCGCCAGTACGCCCCGCTCCGGAGTGCCCGGCACCCGCAGCAGGAACTCGTCCACCGTGCCGTCCGACAGCGGATGGGTCTGCAGGCTCAGGATGTCCACCCGGTGCGCGGCCAGCGCCTGGCAGAGCGCGGCCAGGCTGCCCGGCTCGTCCCGTACGGTCGTCCGCATGCGCCACAGCGTCGTCTCGGGGAGCTCCGCGCCCTCGGCGAGGGCGGGAGCCGACGAGGCCGCGGCGCCGGTATCGCCCGGCGGGGGAGCGTGTTCGTGGCGGCGTGACCACCCGAGGGGGCGGCCGGCGGCGAGGCGGGCGGCCGCCCGCCGCCACATCGAACGGCGGGCATGGCAGTGCTGGATTTCCTCAGTCATGCACTCCAGCATCACCGACCGGTGTTGCATGATCACAAACGCTCTGTGTCCGCCAGGTAAAGGAGACAATTGCCCCTCCCGGCACCTTCGAACCAATCGAACCAATCGAGCCGAACGCCGCTACTGTCCGACTCGCCCCGGTTGCAGGGTCTGGCTGAACAGCACCTCGCCGCTGTCCTGCCGCAGGCGCACCGTCAGCTCCCCGCTCCCGCCGTCGATGTCGATCTCGCCGAAGTACTGCGGCGTCTCGGCCGGCGAGGTGTTCGCGCGGTCCGGCGCCTTGAGGAACCGCTGCTCGGGCCCGAACGTCCCGTCCAGCTTCAGCGCCTGGAACCCGCCCGCGTTCAGCGGCCCGGAGACGAACTCCCAGAAGGGCTCGAAGTCCTTGAACGCCGCCCGCGACGGGTCGTAGTGCTGCGCCGAGGTGTAGTGCACGTCCGTCGTCAGCCACACCGTTCCCGTGATCCGCCGGTGCTTGATGTGCCGCAGCAACTCCGCGAGCTGCAGCTCCCGCCCCAGCGGCTGCCCCGGGTCGCCCTGCGCCACCGCCTCGAAGCGGGTCTTGCCGTCCGGCACGACCAGCCCCAGCGGCATGTCGGACGCGATCACCTTCCACACCGCGCGCGACCGCGACAGCTCCCGCTTGAGCCACCGCAGCTGCTCGGCGCCCAGGATGCCCTGCGCGTCCTCCGTCTGCCGCCCGTCGGAGTTGGCGTTCCGGTACGTCCGCATGTCCAGCACGAACACGTCCAGCAGCGGCCCGTGGTTGACCACCCGGTACACCCGCCCCTGCCCGTCCGGGCGCAGCGTGCGGATCGGGAAGTACTCGCTGAACGCCCGCAGCGAGCGCGCGGACAGCACGTCCGCGTCCTTCACCGTGTACCGGTCGTCATCCAGGATCTGCCCCGGATACCAGTTGTTGTGCACCTCGTGGTCGTCCCACTGCGTGATCGTGGGCACCTGCGCGTTGAACCGCCGCAGGTTGTCGTCCAGGAGGTTGTACCGGAAGGCGCCGCGGAATTCGGCGAGGGTCTCGGCGACCTTCGCCTTCTCCTCGGTGGTCACGTTCCGCCAGACCCGCCCGTCGGGCAGCGTCACGCTGGCCTGGATCGGCGAGTCGGCGTAGATGTTGTCGCCGCTGCACAGGAAGAAGTCCGGGTTCCGGCGCCGCATCTCCTCGTAGATCCGGTAACCGCCGCGGTCGGGGTTGATGCCCCAGCCCTGCCCCGCGAGGTCACCGGACCACAGGAACCGCACGCCCTCGCCGCGCTTCACGGGCGCCGTGCGGAACGTGCCGGTCACCGGCTCGCCGGTGTGCCGCGGGTCGTCGGGGTCGGCGAGCGTGACCCGGTAGTGGATCTGCTCGCCGGGCGGCAGGCCGTGCAGCGAGGTGACCCCGGTGAAGTCCGTGCCCGCGCCGGTCACGGGGCCGTGCCAGGTGCGCGCGTTGCGGAACGACTCGGTCGCCGCGGTCTCCACCGTCATCCGCGCCGGGCGGTCCGACCGTACCCACACCAGCCCCGAGCCGGTCGTCACATCACCCACCTGGACGCCCCAGTCGGCGCTCGGCCGGCCGGTGCGCGCCTGAGCGGGGGCCGCGCAGCCGATCGCCGGCAGTGCGAGCGCCGCGGACGCGGCCGCCGCCCCGTGCAGCACCGAACGCCGCCCGAAGGCTCTGTCGCCTGCTGCCGCTCCCTGCGCCATGTGATCCTCCGTTGCTCGGTGTTCTGTGCTGTCCTGTTCGTACCGGTGCCCGGTGCCCCGTAACCGAACGCACAGTGAACAACCAGGTGACGCGGCACGGAAACGCGGAACCGGCCCATGGTCGCAAGCGGGCGGGGCAATGGCCAGGGTCCACGCCATTGCCCGCGCACTGAGTATTGCACCAGGCGTTCCAAAACCTGATATGGTGCTCGCATGGCCCGACCGAGGATGTTCGACGAGGAACGGGCCCTGGACGCCGCGATGCGCACTTTCTGGGCGAACGGCTACGAAGCCACCTCGACCCAGGACCTGTGCGCCGCCACGGGCCTGGGCCGCAGCAGTATCTACAACACCTTTCACAGCAAGCACGACCTGTTCACGCGCGCACTGGCCCGCTACATCGACGCCATGACGATGCGTCAGCTGGGCATCCTCGACGACCCGGAGCGCGCGCCGCTGGACCGCATTCGGGCGCTGTTCGCCGCGGTGATCGACGACGAGCTCGGCAATCGTGCCGACGGCCGCAGTCCCGGCTGCCTCACCGTCAACACCACGGTCGAGCTGGCCGGCCGGGACGCCGAGGCGGCGGCGATGCTGGAGCACGACACGGCGCGCCGGCTCGGCGCCCTGCGGGCCGTACTGGAAGCCGGGCAGGCCGGCGGCGAGATCGCCGCCACCCGGAGCGCGGAGGCGCTCGCCCGGTTCATCAACGCGGTGATCGGCGGCATGCGGGTCTCCGGCCAGGGCGGCGCGGACCGCGCTGTCCTGGAGTCCATCGCGGAGACGGCCGTGGCGGCGCTGCTGCCTTGAAGTACGCGGGTGCGGGGGCGCGTTTTCTGCTGCCCAAATTTTGAACCGATCGATCCAAAACAATCAGCGACGCACACCAAGGAGCACATCCGTGCCACGTGCCATCTACGTCCTCGCCCTCGGCATCTTCACCATGGTGACCAGTGAGTTCCTGGTCGCCGGGCTGATGCCGCAGATGGCGGCCGGGCTGGACGCGACCATCCCGCAGATCGGGTACCTCATCACGGCCTTCGCGGCGGCCATGGCGCTCGGTGGCCCGTTCCTCACCGTGGCCCTGCTGAAAGTCCCCCCGAAGCGCGCGCTGACCGTACTGTTCGCCGTCTTCCTGGCGGGCAACGTACTGGCCGCCACCGCCTCCGGCTACGCCGTCATGATGGCCGCCCGCATCGTCACCGGCATCGCCTCCCAGGCGTTCTTCGGTGTGGCGATCTCGATGTGCGCCCAGCTGACCCGCCCGGAGGTCCGCGGCCGGGCCGTCTCCGTGGCGCTCAACGGACTGATGCTCGGCACGCTCCTCGGGCTGCCGCTGTCCACCCTGGCCGGCGAGCACTTCGGCTGGCGCGCGGCGTTCTGGGCCGTCGCCGGGCTCACCGTACTCGCCGCGCTCGCCACCGCGGCCGGCGTGCCGCGCCTCGAACACGCCGAGGAGAAGGTGGACTTCCGCGCCGAACTGGCCGTCTTCCGGCGCCCCCGGCTCTGGCTGACGCTCTCCACCAGTACGTTCGTCATCGGCGCCACGTTCTCCGCCTTCAGCTACCTCAATCCCGTCCTCACCGGGATCACCGGGTTCGGTGCGGGCACGGTGCCGCTGCTGCTCATCGCGTACGGCGCGGCCACCGTCCTCGGCAACCTCGTCGTCGGCCGCCTCGCCGACCGGTACACGCTCCCGGTCCTGCTGACCGGCCTGACCCTGAACCTGCTCTTCCTCACCGGCTTCGCCGCGCTGGCCGGCTTCCGGGTGCCGGCCGTGCTGTGCCTGCTGGGCATCGGCCTGGTCGGGGTGACCATGAACCCCGCGCTGGTCACCCGCGTCCAGCGGGCCGGCAACGCCCGCCCGCTGGTGAACACCGTGCACTCCTCCTTCATCACCTTCGGCGTCATCGTCGGCTCGTCCCTCGGCGGCCTGGCCATCGGCCCCTTCGGGCTGCGGGCTCCGCTGTGGCTGGGCGCGGCGCTGGCGGCGGTCGGCATCGCGACGCTCGTACCGGATGTGGTGCGGCGGGCGAGGCCGGCGCCTGCCGAGGACGTGGACGCCGTGGAGGCGGCGCCGCCGGCGCCGGTGTGCCTCGTTCAGTGAGCGGGCGCTGCGGGTCAGCGCACCCCGGCCGGTGCCACCGTGTCGAGTATGACCCTGGCGACCAGGGCCGGGTCGTCGTTCATGGGGACGTGGCCGCAGCCGGGGAGGCGGACGAGGCGGGCACCCGGGATCACGCGCTTGGCCCGCACTCCCTGGCGGGGCAGGAGCAGCCGGTCGCGGGTGCCCCAGCCTATGGTCACGGGGACGTCCGGTATGTCGTGGCGGAACAGCACGCCGGGGCCGCGCCCCGCGGCGAGCGTGGCGGCGAAGCCGGGCGCCTCCCGCAGCGCGCGGGTCTCCGCCGCCACGGCGGCCGGTGAACGGCGCCAGGGGCGTGCGTAGATCGAGCCGGTCAGCGCCGCCCGGCCGGCCGCCGAGCGGGCCAGCACCTCGACCACCGGCGGCGGCAGGGCCCGCGCCCCGGCCCGCATCCCCGTCAGGACTCCGAAGGCGTAACGGCGTTCGGCCTCCGTCCAGAAGCCGGCCGGCGACAGCGCCGTCACCGACCGCACGGCCCCGGTGAGCCCCAGTTCCAGCGCCAGCAGCCCGCCGAGGGAGTTGCCCACCACGTGCGGCCGCTCGACGCCCAGCGCCGCGAAGGTGTCGGTCAGCAGCGGGACCACCGACGCCAGGCCGTACGGCACACCATCCGGGAGCGCGGGGGAGGCGCCGAAGCCCGGCAGGTCCAGCGCGATCACGTCGTGCGACGCGGCCAGCACGCTGAACACCGGCTCCCACGCCTGGTAGTGGTGGCCGATGCCGTGCAGCAGCACGACCGGCTCGCCGGCGCCCTTGCGCTCGTACGCGACCGTGAACGGCGGCCGGCCGTCGTCGGGGGAGACGAGAAGGGAGGAGGCCGTGGCGATCGGAGCGGTCCTGGTCGTGGAGGCGGTCGGAGCGGTCCTTGCGGTCGTCATGGGGGCTCCTTCGAGGGGGATTCGAGGGGGAGGGGAAGCCGCTGGGGGAGGGCCGAACGCGGGGGCGGCCCAAGAGACACCATGTCAGCAATCGTTACCGGTGGGTAGCGGGCGGACGCGAATTCCCCGGCCGCGCTGAATCCGCTGGACAAGGCGCAAGCGTACGGGTGGGATGAGGGAGTGCTGACCGACGCCGCGACCGATGTCTTCGAAGAACACCGCCCCGTGCTCCAGGGCGTGGCCTACCGCATGCTCGGCCGGGTGGCCGATGCCGAGGACGTCGTCCAGGAGGCGTGGCTGCGCTGGTCGGCCGCCGACCACGACGCGGTACGGGAGCCGCGCGCCTACCTCGTGCGGGTCACCACACGGCTCGCGATCGACCGGCTGCGCCAAGTGCAGGCCCGGCGCGAGGCGTACGTGGGGCCATGGCTCCCCGAGCCCGTCGCGACGGACTTCGGCGGCGCCGTCCCGGACAGCGCCGACCGCGCTGTCTTCGCCGAGTCCGTCACGCTCGCGGTCCTCGTCGTCATGGAGTCCCTCTCGCCGCTGGAGCGCGCCGTCTTCGTACTGCGCGAGGCGTTCGGCTATCCGTTCGCGGAGATCGCGTCCGTACTGGAGCGGGGCGAGGCCGCGGTGCGCCAGTTGGCGGGGCGGGCCCGGCGCCACGTGGAGGAGCGCAAGCCGCGCTTCGAGGTGAACCCCGAGCGCCAACGCGATCTGACCGAGCGCTTCCTGGCCGCCGCGGCCGGCGACGACCTCCAGGGGCTGATCGGCCTGCTCGCCGAGGACGTGCGGCTGGTCGGCGACAGCGGCGGCAAGGCCAAGGCGCCGCTGCGCGTCATCGAGACGGCGGACAAGGTCGGGCGGTTCCTGGTCGCCGTCTCCAAGGACCCGGCTGCGGACATGCGGTTCGGCTTCGCCGAGCTCAACGGCGGGTTCGCGCTGGTGGCGCGGGTCGGCGGCCGGGTCGACACGGTGTTCCAGCTCGACGTGGCCGACGGCCGCATCCAGACGGTCTACGTCGTCCGCAACCCGGACAAGCTGACGGCGGTACCGGCAGCGGCCTGAGATCGCCCCTCTGCAGGGCCGGCGGCCGGTGTGCCGCCGGCCCTGTCGCGCTCCCGCACGCCCACCGGCCGTCTCCAACCGTGTTGAGTCGGTCACGCTACGGCATCGGATGGCCCATTGGTCTTGACCAAGTGTGGGGTCGCTCATATCGTCGCAGGCATACTTCAACAACCTTTAATAAAGAAGCGCTCAAAACCCCTGGCCGATGCCGGGGGCACCCCCGGGGGACGGACCCGGGACACGGCGAACGCGGAGGACAGGGTGGGGACCACGCAGCTCGACACGGTGCAGGAACCGAAGTACTGGCACCTCAAGACCGTGCTCACTGACGCGCTCGACTCGGAGTTCGCGGTCGGCGAGGTGCTGCCGAACGAGCGGGACCTCGCGGCCCGCTTCGGGGTCGCTCGCGCCACGCTCCGGCAGGCGCTCGAACAGCTCGAACTCGAAGGCAGGCTGCAGCGCCGCCGCGGCGTGGGCACCACGGTTGCGCCGCCCCGTATGGGCGTGCCCGTGGACCGCTCAGGACACAGCTGGCCCGGCGCGCCCGGCGACGCCTGGCAGCCGGTCGACGCGGCGGCGGTGGACGGCGGCGCGGTCCCGGCGGCCGTCGCGGAGCCCCTCGGGGTGGGCGCGGGCGACACCGTGCACATCGTGCGGCGCACGCGGGTCGACAACGGCCAGCCGGTCGCTGCCGAACTGCTCTACGTACCGGCCGAGTCCGTCCCCGGCCTGGCGACGGCCGCCGCCACCGGCCCGGTGGCCCGCGCCCGCGCCGTACTGCAGGAACTGCAGCGGCTCGACCTGGACGGCGAGGAGCGCGCCGTGGAACTGGGCTCGGCGCGCGCCGAGGACGCCAAGCAGCTGGACCGGCTGCCCGGCGCGCCCGTACTGGTGGTCACCACGCGCTATGTGACCGGCGGCCGCACCACCGCGGTCTCCGTCTCCACCTACCGCGCCGACACCTGCCGCCTCACCTTCGGGGACCGCGACGACCTGGCGGTACTGACGGGCTGAACGGCTCACCGGTAGCTCAGCGGCCTGTTGGTGCTCACCGCCGGGCCGTGACCGTCCCCTCCACCGCGAACAGCTGCTCCTCGACGTGGTCGAGGGCGAGGCGCAGGGCGCCGGTCGCCACCGCGGCCTCGCCCAGTGCCGACAGGGCGACCTGCGGCGGGCGCAGGCAGTAGCGCGCCAGCTCCTCGCGCAGCGGGGCCAGTACGCCGTCCAGGCCGGCCGCCCAGCCGCCGATCACGACGATCTCCGGATCGAGGGCGAGGACCAGCGCGGCCACGTCGTGCACCAGCCGCTGGATGAAGCGCCGCATCGCGTCCCGGGCGCGCGCGTCGCCCTCGCGCGCCAGCGTGAACACCCGTGCGACCTGCGCCTCGTCCAGCGGGTGCAACGGTTCGCCGGTCGTCGACAACAGCGTCTCCGGCGTCGCCCCGCGCCCCAGCAGATGCAGCGCGCCGATCTCGCCGGCGGCGCCGCCGAAGCCGCGGTGCAGCCGCCCGCCGATCAGCGAACCCGCGCCCGGACTCAGCCCCGCCAGTACGAACACCACGTCGTCCGAGCCGGCCGCCGCGCCCTTCCAGTGCTCGGCCACCGCGGCCGCGTTGGCGTCGTTCTCCACCAGGACCGGACAGCGGAAGGACTTGCGCAGCCGGTCGCCCAGCGGCAGCCCCGTCCAGCCCGGCAGCGCGGTACCCAGCCGTACCGTGCCGTCCGCCTCCACGATGCCGGGGCCCGCGACGCCCACCGCGCGCAGCGAGTCGCGGGCCACGCCCGCCTGCCGCAGCAGGTCGGCGACCGTGTCCCGGGTGCAGGCCAACCGCCGGTCGGCCGCGGCCGATTCGTCCACGTCGTGCTGGACCGATCCCAGTACGCGGCCGCTCAGATCGGACAGCAGCGCCGAGACCCGGTGCGCGCCGATCTCGATGCCCAGCAGGTGCCCGGCCTCGGCGCGGAAACGGAACCGGCGGGCGGGCCGGCCCTGCCGCCGCGCGCCCTCCTCGGCCGGCGCCTCCACGACCAGCCCGGACTCGATCAGGCCCTCCACGACGCCCTCGACGGTGGGCCGGGACAGGCCGGTGAGCTGTACCAACTGGGTCAAAGTGGGGGAGTCGGCGGCGCGCAGCGTGTGCAGTACCACCGCGGAGTTGATCCGCCGCAGCAGGGAGGGGTCCCCTCCGGTGAGCCGCCCCAACGTCCGTCTCCCTCGCCTCGCGTGTTGGCGGGATCGTAGCCGGTCAGGCGGTATGCGGCGAGCCCCGGGCGGCCGCCGGACGGCAATTGTCAGACCCTGGAGCTTTACTGGGGGACATGACGACCACACAGCTCACGTGCCATGTGACCGCTATCGACAGCTCGCTCGCCGGGCCGGGCGACGGCTGCCGGCTCCTCACGCTCCGCACGAGCGGGGAGTTCTGGGACGCCGATCCGGCCGACGAACGGGTGGCGGAGGAGGAGTTCAGAGCGGAGCTGACGGCGCTGAACGGCCTGCTGTCCTTACGCTGGGGCGAGCCCGAGGTCATCGACCTGACGCCCCATCTGGAGCGCGCGGCGATGGGGTTACCGGTCCGGCCGCCGCTGGCCGACCTCAGCGCCCTGGCCACGACGCTGCACACATGGACAGTGGGGGAGAGCTGGGTGGCCACGGCGCTGGGGAGGGCGGGCCCCTGCCTGCCGTACGAGCTGGTCGCAGCGGTCCGGCCGGGCGGCGCCGGGTCCGCTATTCCTCGGCGAACGCCGCCGCGCGGAGCCGGCCGTACTCCTCCGCCAGGGTGGTGAGATTCCAGTGAGCGTTCAGACCGCTGGGGTTGGGGAGCACCCAGATGCGGGCGCCGCCGATGGTCCGCTCCTGCGGCCCGACCTTGGCGAGCTTGTCGCCGAAGGCCGCGCGGTAGGCGGTGACCCCGGCGACCGCCAGCCACGCGGGCCGCAGCCGGCGCACCTTCTCCTCCAGTTGGCGGCCGCCCTCCGCGAATTCCTCCGGCGTCAGTTCGTCCGCGCGGGCCGTGGCCCGCTGCACGACGTTGGTGATGCCGACGCCGTACCGCAGCAGCTCCTGCTCCTCGGCGGGCAGCAGCCGCCGGGGGGTGAAGCCGGCGGCGTGCAGCGTGGGCCAGAAGCGGTTGCCGGGCCGGGCGAAATGGTGGCCGGTCGCGGCCGACATCAGGCCCGGGTTGATGCCGCAGAAGAGCACCCGGAGACCGCTCGCGGCCACGTCGGGGACGAGGCGGTCACGAGCGGCTTCCAGCTCTTCGGGGGTGAAGCGCGGCATGGGGAGCCTCGGATCAGAGGATGGAGCCGGGGGTGTAGGCCGCGGCCTCGGGGTGCGCCTTGGCGATCTCCTCGATGCGCGCGACCACGGCCGCCACCTGGTCGGCGGCCGCGCCGGTGAAGGACAGCTTGTCGGCCATCGCCTCGGCCAGCTGGTCGCGGTCCAGCGGGATCCGCTCGTCGGCGGCGAGCTTGTCCAGCAGCTCGTTGCGCTCGGCGCCCTGCTCGCGCATGGCGAGCGCGGCGGCGACGGCGTTCTCCTTGATCGCCTCGTGCGCGACCTCGCGGCCCACGCCGGCGCGCACGGCACCCATGAGGACCTTCGTCGTGGCGAGGAAGGGGAGGTAGCGGTCCAGCTCGCGGGCGACCACGGCGGGGAAGGCACCGAACTCGTCCAGGACGGTCAGGAAGGTCTCCAGCAGGCCGTCCAGCGCGAAGAAGGAGTCCGGCAGCGCGACGCGGCGCACCACGGAGCAGGACACGTCGCCCTCGTTCCACTGGTCGCCGGAGAGCTCGCCGGCCATCGAGGCGTAGCCCCGCAGGATGACCATCAGGCCGTTGACGCGCTCGCAGGAGCGGGTGTTCATCTTGTGCGGCATCGCCGAGGAGCCGACCTGGCCGGGCTTGAAGCCCTCGGTGACCAGCTCGTTGCCGGCCATCAGGCGGATGGTCTTGGCGAGCGAGGAGGGCGCGGCGGCCAGCTGCACCAGGGAGGTGACCACGTCGTAGTCGAGGGAGCGGGGGTAGACCTGGCCGACGGAGGTGAAGTTCTGCGCGAAGCCGAGGTGGCCCGCGATGCGCTGCTCCAGCTCGGCGAGCTTGCCGGCGTCGCCGCCGAGCAGGTCGAGCATGTCCTGCGCGGTGCCGACCGGGCCCTTGATGCCGCGGAGCGGGTAACGGGAGAGGAGGTCTTCCAGGCGGGCGTAGGCGACGAGCAGCTCGTCGGCACCGGTCGCGAAGCGCTTGCCGAGGGTGGTGGCCTGGGCCGCGACGTTGTGCGAGCGGCCGGCCATGACCAGCTCGGCGTACTCGGCCGACAGCTTGCCCAGGCGCGCCAGCACGGCGACGGTGCGGTCCCGCATCAGTTCCAGCGAGAGGCGGACCTGGAGCTGCTCGACGTTCTCGGTCAGGTCGCGGGAGGTCATGCCCTTGTGGACCTGCTCGTGCCCTGCGAGGGCGTTGAACTCCTCGATCCGGGCCTTCACGTCGTGCCGGGTGACCTTCTCGCGCTCGGCGATGGAGGCCAGGTCGACGTTGTCCAGGACTCGCTCGTAGTCGGCGAGGGCCTGCTCGGGCACCTCAACGCCGAGGTCCTTCTGCGCGCGGAGCACGGCGAGCCACAGCTTCCGCTCCAGCTTGACCTTGTACTCGGGGGACCACAGGACGGCCAGCTCCGTGGAGGCGTAGCGGCCGGCCAGGACATTGGGGATGCGGGGCTTTGCAGTCACGTGAGCCGATTCTACTGTTCGTTTGCGCAGGCCGGCGCCACGGTCCGGATTGTGGCTTGCTACAAGCCGCACGGCTCCGCCGCCACCGTCTCCACCTCGACCCCCAGCTCACGCACGGCGGCGACCTCGCGCGCCGCCGTGCCGGTGTCGGTGATCACCGCCTCGTACAGCGCGGCGTTCCCGTAGCAGTAGGTGGCGGTCTTGCCGAATTTGGAGTGGTCGGCGAGCAGCAGGCTGCCCGTGGCGGCCCCCAGCATCGCCTCCTTGACCTCGACGAACTCCGGCAGCGGGTGGAACAGCCGGCCGCCGTGCACCGCCGTCGCGGACATCAGCGCCAGATCCGCGTGGATCCGCGCGAGCCCCCGTGTCACCTCGCGTCCCGTGCAGGAGTTGAAGTCGCCGTGGTACTGCCCGCCGAGCAGCGTCACCTCCGGACCGGATCGCCTCGACGCGCCGGACGCTCCGGAGCCGCTGGACGCCGAGGTCAGCCGCTGCGCCAGCCCCACCGAATTGGTGACGACGGTGAGCCCGTCGATCTCCGCCAGGAGGCCGGCCAGCGGGTACAGCGTGGTCGAGTCGTCGATGAGCAGCGTGCTGCCGGGCCGGATCCGCCCGGCAGCGGCGGCACACAGCGCGCTCTTCACCTCGCGGTGCGCGCCCTCCCGGAAGCGGGTGGCGGTCTCCATGGTCAGGGCGGGGAAGGCGACCGCGCGCCCGCGCTCCTTGCGCAGCAGATCACGCCCCGCGAGATCGTCGAGATCGCGGTGCATGGTCATCAGGCTGAGGCCGAAGTGCGCGGCGAGGTCGTCGATGCGCATCTCGCCCCGCTCGACGACGTACTTGAGCACGTCCTGGCGGCGGTCCTCGACGGCTGCCTGCGACAGCCGGGCTTTGGCGGGCACCCGGCCTCCTTCCCTCGTGCGGTCCCTCGTGCGAGGCCCCGCGCCGCCCTCAGCCGGTCAGCCGGTCTGCGGGCGGACCAGGGCCTTGATCGCGGTCGGGTCGGCGGCGCCCGCGGTGAGCGCCACCGCGCTGTCCTCCAGGCCGTACCGGTGCGTGACCAGCCGGCCCAGGTCCACCTCGCCGGACGCGGCCAGGGAGATGGCCGTCGGCCAGGTGTTGGCGTACCGGAACGTACCGGTGACCTCGATCTCGAAGTTTTGCACATGCGCGAGCGGCAGCGGGATGGTGTCCCCGCCCATCCCGACCAGCACCGCACGCCCTGCCCGGCCGAGCGCGCGCAGCCCTTCCTCGGCGGCGGCCGGCGCGCCCGAGCACTCCAGCAGGACGTCCGGCTCGTACCCGGTGTCGGCGAGCCGCGTCTGCCGCGCGTCGACGGTCGCGGTGGCGCCCAGCTCGCGGGCGACGGCGAGCCGCTGCGGCGCCACATCGGTGACCACGACCTCGCTCGCCCCGAAGGCCCGCGCGCTCTGCAGGGCGACCAGCCCGATCGGCCCGGCCCCCGTCACCAGCACCCGCGACCCCGGCGCGATCCGCCCCTTCCGCGAGGCCCACACGCCCACCGACAGCGGTTCGAGCAGGGCCGCGCCCTCCGCGCCCAGCGACTCGGGCACCGGATGCGCGAAGTCCTCGTCCACGGCGACGTACTCGCACAGCGCCCCGTCCACCGGCGGTGTCGCGTAGAAGGAGACGTCCGGGCAGAGGTTGTACCGGCCCTGCCGGCACTGGGTGCAGCGGCCGCACGGCACGCCCGGCTCGATGGAGACCGGCTGCCCCGGCGTGTGCCGCCGGGCGCCGGGCCCGAGGGCGACGACCGTGCCGCCCGGCTCGTGCCCGAGGACCATGGGGGAGCGGACGACGAAGTCGCCGATCCGCCCGTGCTCGTAGTAGTGCACGTCGGAGCCGCACACGCCGACGGCTTCGACGCGTACGAGCACCTGGCCGGGGCCCGGCCTGGGCACCGGCCGCTGCTGGATCTCCAGCTGCTTCGGCGCGACGAGCACGGCGGCCCGCATGGTCTCGGGAAGACCAGAAGTGTCAGAAGTATCAGAAACAGGGGTCATTCTCCGGTCACGGCTCCCATGGTCAGGCCGGTGACCAGCCACCGGCGTACAGCGAGGCCGACCAGCATCATCGGGATCACCACGACGGTCCCGATGGCGGTCAGCTGCCCCCAGTCGATGCCGGTCTGGGTGACCAGTTGGCTGGCGGCGATGGGCAGGGTCTGGGTGTGCGGTCCGCTGAGGACCAGGGCGAAGGCGTAGTCGTTCCAGGAGAACACCAGGCACAGCACGAAGGTGGTCACCAGGCCCGGGCGCGTCAGCGGCAGGATGACGTGCCGGAACGCCTGCCAGTTGCCGCACCCGGCGACCAGCGCGGACTCCTCCAGGGACGGCGGTACCTCCGCGAAGAAGGCGCTGAGCAGCCAGATCGCGAACGGCAGGTTGAAGGAGAGATAGGCCAGCACGAGGCCGGGGAGGGTGTCGATCAGCCCGAGGTAGCGGAAGATCAGGAAGATCGGCAGCACCACGGCCGCGATCGGCGCCATCCGGGTGGAGATGATCCAGAACGACAGGTGGTGCTTGCCGCGCATCCGGCTGCGGGCCAGGCCGTACCCGGCGAGCGCGCCCAGCGCGGTGGCCAGCAGCGCCGACGCGCCTGCCGCGACCACGCTGTTGCGCAGGTACGGCCAGAGCGAGTTGCCGCCGCTGAACAGCCGCCGGTAGTTCTCCAGCGTCGGCGCGAACGACAGGCTCGGGGTCGGCGCGGTGACCTCCCCGGTGGCCTTCAGGGACGACAGCAGCATCCAGCCCAGCGGTACGAGCGTCCAGGCGAGGGCGACGAGCACGAGGACGCGGACGGTCCAGCGGGCGGTACGGGTACCGCGCTCGAGAGCGGCGGTGGCGGTGGTCATCGCGGCAGCTCCTTCCGTTCGAGGAGGCGGACGAAGAAGCGGGCGACGATGGTGGTCACGGCGAGCATCAGCAGGCCGGTCACGGCGGCGTACCCGAAGTCGAAGAAGCGGAAGGCCGTTTCGTAGAGCCGTACGGAGGCGACCTTCGTGGCGTCGGCCGGGCCGCCGCCGGTGGTGTTCCAGATGATGTCGAAGTAGCGCAGCGCGTCCATGGAGCGGATCAGCAGCGCCACGAGCAGCACGGGTGTGATCGACGGCAGCACGACGTACCGGAGCGTGCGCACCATGCCGGCCCCGTCCAGCGCCGCCGCCTCCAGCACGCTGGACGGCACGGACGTCAGCCCGGCCAGCGCGATCAGCGCGATCAGCGGCGTCCACTCCCAGATGTCCATCAGCGTGACCGCCGTGAACGCGCTGGTCCGGTCGCCCATGATGTCGCCGTGGTATCCGACCTGCCGCAGCAGCCAGCTGTACAGGCCGAACGTGGAGTCGGTGAGGAAGCGGCCGAGCAGCCCGACGATCACGGGCGCGACGAACATCGGGAGCAGCATCAGGCTCAGCGCCGCGTTGCGGCCGCGCCGCAGCCGCCACAGGCAGACCGCGAGCAGCGTGCCGAGCACCATCTCGCCGCCGACGGTGAGCACGAAGTACGCGGCGGTCCGCGCCCAGGCCCAGGCCATGTCCGGGTCGGCCAGCAGCCGCCCCCAGTTGTCCAGGCCGACGCCCTCCAGGCCGAGGCCGCCGAGCAGGTGCACGCGGGAGAAGCTCATGGCCACCACGGCCACGAACGGCAGCACGGAGACGGCGGCGAGGACGAGGATGCCGGGGGCCATCATGCGGCCGTGGAAGCCGGGTACGGCTCGCAGGGAAGGCAGGCGCATCGTCAGGCCACCCACCCTCGTGCCGTGATCCGGTCGATGCGCTCGGCGGTGGCGCGCATCGTCGCGCGCGGGGAGGCGTCCCCGGCGATCAGCCCGGACAGCTGCGTGTAGACGACCGTGTCGCACTCGCTCCACATCGGGATCTTGGGGCGCAGCCCGATGTTGGCCGGCCGCCAGGTCTCCCGTACGGCCTTCGCGGTCAGCATGTTGGGCAGCTTCGTCGGCCGGTGCTCGGCGCGGAGGACCGCGCGTTCCGCGTACACCGACGTACGGGTCGGGGTGCCGCCGCCGACCTTGCTCGCCAGCCCGGCGAGCTGCGTCTTCGGTGCCGTCGCCCAGTTGGCGAAGAGCCAGGCGGCCTCGCGGCGGCGCTTGGGGGCGACGCCGGATATCGCGATGCCGGTCCCGCCGTACATGCCGGCGGCCCGCGCGGGCCCCTTGGGCAGCCGCGCGTACCCGACCTTGCCCGGCATGACGGCCTCGTTGGACGCCGCGTACTCGTGGAAGTTGGGGCACATCGCGATGCGTCCGGCCCGGAACGCGGCGCCCAGCCCGTCCCAGTCCCAGGTCCGCGACCCGGGGTCGGCGATCTTCAGCAGCCGCTGGTAGAACTCGGCCGCGGCCACGGCCCGTTCGGACCCCAGCCGGCACCGCCCGGGATCGGTGGCGCCCAGGCTCCCGACCCGCGCGCCGTCGTCGAAGTAGTCGCCGCCGTACGCCCACAGCACGTTCGAGAAGTCGCACATCAGCGAGTCGTGCTGCTTCGCCTGATGCCCGGTCCCGTACTTCACCTCGTCGGTGTGCTCGTTGAACCAGCGGGCGATCGCGTAGTACTGCTCCCACGTCGTGCCGTCCGACGGCATCGGGTCGAACCCGAGGTCACCGGCCATCCGGTCGCGGTACTTCGTGAACAGGTCGGCCCGGTACTGCCAGATCATGGTCGCCGAGTCGTACGGCAGCGCCAGTACCTTCTCCCGGTCCTCGAAGCGCCCGGCCGCGTCCAGGTGCGTGCCGACGAAGTCGCCGAACCCGCCGGGCAGCCGGGGCAGGTCCGGGTTCTCCTGGAACTCCCGGAGGTCGGCGAGGGCGGGCGCGTACGGCGCGAGGACCTGGTACGGGTCGGCGTACACCACGTCGTACTCGCCGTTGCCGGACGCCAGGTCCAGCGCGACCTTCTGGGCGAGCGCGGACAGTTCCAGCGTGACGATGTTGACGCGGATGCCGGTCAGCCGCGTGAAGGGCGCGAGGTTCGCGGCGATCGCGGCGGTGGGCGCGGTGTTCTCGGAGATGAAGTTCAGCGTGGTACCGGCGTACCGCCGCCAGGGCGCGGCGCCGGCGTCGAAGGACGCGCCGGCCGCGCGGCCGCAGGCGGTGAGCAGCCCGGCGGCCCCGACGGCGGCGGCGCCGCGCAGCAGGGAGCGCCGGCCGACCGGTGGCCGGGTGGCGGGGGAGCGGGCAGGCAGGAATGCAGGCATGAGGGTGCGTACCTCGGGGGACGGGGCGTGCGCCAACAGAGACAGGCAGCATTCTTAGCAGAAGAGATCTTCTGTGTTAACACATCTTGCGTGAAGTTCTGGCTGGCGGTGCCGTTCCGTCGGTGTACGCGGACATACGAAAAAGGCGGGGCGCCGCGTGGGATCACGCGACGCCCCGCCTGTCGGCGGCGTCCGGTCAGTCGTCGTACGGAAGGAGGTCCGGGCGCTTCGGCGGCCGGCCGTCACCGCTCGACCGGCCCGTCAGCCGGCGGCCGATCCACGGCACCAGATGCGTCCGGGCGAACCGCGCGTCCGCCGCGCGCCGGGCCACCCAGCCCGGCGGCACCGGCGGCGGCAGCGGCGCGTCCCACTCCGCCTCCGGCGGGAGGCCCAGCGCCTGCCAGACCGCCTCGGCGACCCGCTCGTGGCCCTCGGCCGTCAGGTGCAGCCGGTCGTCCGCCCACAGCCGCGGGTCGCCGAGCGACGCCGAGCCGTAGAGGTCCACGACGAGCGCGCCGTGCCGCCGCGCGACCGCGTCGATGTGGTCGAAGAGCGTCTCCATCCGCGGCCGGAACCGCTCCAGCACCGGCCCCTGCCGGCCCGGGCTGCGCATCAGCACCAGCTGCTTGCAGCTCGGCGCCAGCCGCGCCGCGGCCTCCTCCAGGAGCGCGCACACCCGCGGCACGTCGCACTTCGGCCGCAGCACGTCGTTCAGGCCGCCCACCAGCGTGACCAGGTCGGCGCCCATGGCCGCCGCGGCCGGCGCCTGGTCCTCGGCGATCTGGCCGATGAGCTTGCCGCGCACGGCGAGGTTCGCGTAGCGGAAGCCGGGCGTACGGGCGGCGAGGCGGGCCGCGAGCAGGTCCGCCCAGCCGCGGTACGAGCCGTCCGGCAGCGCGTCCGACATCCCCTCGGTGAAGGAATCCCCGACCGCGACAAAACTGGTGTACTGAGCACTCATCTCCATGGCGCGAGCGATCCTATACGCAGTACAGGATCGCTCGCGCAGGGCATGGAGCTACGCCGGCCGGTGCTGCAGCACCAGCTCCCGCAGCACGTCCTCCATCGTGACCAGCCCGGCCAGCCGTCCGTCGTCGCCGATCACGGCGGCCAGGTGGGTACGCGAACCGCGCATCGCCGTCAGGACGTCGTCCAGCGGCGTCGCGGCCCGCACCCGTGCGATCGGGCGCATCGACGACACCTGGAACGGCAGGTCCCGCGGCATGGCGTCCAGCGCGTCCTTGACGTGCAGATAGCCCAGGATGCGTCGGGAGGCGTCCACGACGGGGAAGCGGGAGAAGCCGGACCGCGCGGACAGGTCCTCCAGCCCCTCGGGGGTGATGCCCAGCCGGGCGGAGACCACCTTCTCGGCCGGCAGGACCACGTCACGGACCGGGCGGCGGCCCAGCTCCAGCGCGTCCCGCAGCCGCTCGGCGCCCCGGTCGTCCAGCAGGCCCGCGTCGGAGGAGTCCTCCACCATCTTGACCAGCTGGGCGTCGGAGAAGGTCGCGGCGACCTCGTTCTTGACCTCCACCCGCAACAGCTTCAGCAGCCCGTTCGCGAACGAGTTGACCGCGAAGATCACCGGGCGCAGCGCCCGCGCCATCGCCACCAGCGGCGGCCCCAGCAGCAGCGCGCTGCGCACCGGCGCCGCCAGCGCGATGTTCTTCGGCACCATCTCGCCGAAGAGCATGTGCAGATACGTCGCCAGGGCCAGCGCGATCACGAAGGACACCGGGTGGACCAGGGACTCCGGTACCCCGGTGACGTGGAAGAGCGGCTCCAGGAGGTGGGCGATGGCCGGCTCGGCGACCGCGCCCAGCACCAGCGTGCACAGCGTGATGCCCAGCTGGGCCGCCGCCATCAGCGCGGAGACGTGCTGCAGGCCCCATATGACGCTGCGGGCCCGGCGGTCGCCCTCCTCGGCGTAGGCCTCGATCTGGCTGCGGCGCACCGAGATCAGCGCGAACTCGGCGCCCACGAAGAAGGCGTTGACGACCAGCGTGAGCAGGCCGATGAAGAGCTGCAGCGCGGTCATCGGGCGGCCTCCTCGTGCGTGCGCCGGCCGTCCTCGTCGGCACCGGCGGCGGGGGCGTGCAGCAGTACGCGCGCGGCGCGGTGGCCGGACGCGTCCACGACCTCCATCCGCCAGCCCGCGACGGACAGCGCGTCGCCGTCCTCCGGGATGCGGCCCAGCTCGGTGGCGATCAGCCCGGCGAGCGTCTCGTACGGGCCCTCCGGCATCCGCAGGCCGATCCGCTCCAGCTGGTCGGAACGGGCCGCGCCGTCCGCGTCGTACATCTTGCGGCCGTCCTCGTCCACGCCGGCCGGGGCCAGGTCCGGGGTCTCCATCGGGTCGTGCTCGTCGACGACCTCGCCGACGACCTCCTCGACGATGTCCTCCAGCGTCGCGACGCCGGCCGTGCCGCCGTACTCGTCGATCACCACGGCCATCGTCCGCTTGCCCGACAGCCGGTCCAGCAGCTCGTTGACCGGCAGCGTCTCCGGTACCAGCAGCGGCTCGCGGAGCATCGCGGCAATGGGGTGCCGGCGCCGCCGCTCGGCCGGTATGGCCAGGACGTCCTTGATGTGCGCCACGCCGACGATGCTGTCCAGGCTGCCGCGGTAGACCGGGAAGCGGGACAGGCCGGTGGCGCGGGTCGCGTTGGCCACGTCCTCGGCGGTGCACTGCACGTCCAGGGCCGTGACCTGCACCCGCGGGGTCATGACGTTCTCGGCTGTGAGGTCGGCGAGGTTCAGCGTACGGACGAACAGCTCGGCCGTGTCCGCCTCCAGCGCGCCCTCCCTGGCGGAGTGCCGGGCCAGCGCCATCAGCTCCTGCGGGCCGCGCGCGGAGGCCAGCTCCTCGGCCGGCTCCAGGCCCATCCGGCGCACCACACGGTTGGCGGTGTTGTTCAGGTGGCCGATCAGCGGCTTGAACGCGGCGCTGAAGCCGCGCTGGAGCGTGGCCACCCGCTTGGCGATGGGCAGCGGGCTGGAGATCGCCCAGTTCTTCGGCACCAGCTCGCCGACGACCATCAGGACGACCGTCGAAATGGCCGTACCGAGGACCAGCGCGACGCTCTCGCCCGCGGACCGCGGCAGCCCCACGGCCTCCAGCGGGCCGGTGAGCAGCGCGGCGATGGAGGACTTGGCGAGCATGCCGATGACCAGGCCGGTCACCGTGATGCCCAGCTGGGCGCCGGAGAGCTGGAAGGTCAGGCCGCGTACGGCCTTGAGGGCACTGTCCGCGCCGCGCTCGCCGCGCTCGACAGCGCGTTCGAGCTCGCTGCGCTCGACGGTCGTCAGCGAGAACTCGGCGGCGACGAAGACGCCGCAGGCCAGGGTCAGCAGGAGCGCCACGGCCAACAGGAGCAGCTCGGTCATCGGGTCACCTCCGTCCCATGATCGAACAGGACCGGGAGGTTCGCGCTATGTCGACTGCAACTGGGAGGGTCGCCCATGGCTGGACGCTCACACCTTTCCTCGGGAAATGCGCCGCGGAATCCGTGTATCCGACAGCGGGGGGACTATCCATAGTAAAGGAGCAGCAAAGCAGCGGCCCGGTGACCGGACGGGTCCCGGGCCGCTGCGGTCCTTCAGGCGTCAGGCGTCAGGCGGCGGTCAGCCCGAGCGCGGTGGCGAGCTCGCGCCACTGGGCGCGCGGCAGACCGGCGTGCCGGTCCCCGTCGAGGACCTGCAGGGCGACATGATCCGCGCCCGCGGCGTAGTAGGCATCCAGCCGGGCCGTGACGGTCTCCACATCGCCCAGCGCGAAGAGGGCGTCGAGGAGGCGGTTGCTGCCGCCGCCGGCGAGGTCCTCCTCGGCGAAGCCGAGCCGCAGCAGATTGTCGGTGTAGTTGGGCAGCTGGAGATACATCGCGAGGGTCTCGCGGGCCGTGGCGCGCGCCCGCTCCAGATCGGTGTCGAGCACCACCTTCAGCTCCGGCGCGAGCCGCGCCTCGCCGCCGAGCGCGGCCCGGGCCTGGGCGGTGTGCTCCGCGGTGACCAGGTAGGGGTGCGCCCCGGCGGCACGGTCGGCGGCCAGCCGCAGCATCTTCGGCCCGAGGGCCGCGAGCACCCGCCGCGCAGCCGGCACCGGCTCCGGCGCCGCGTCCAGCCCGTCCAGGTACGAGACCATCGCGGAGTACGGCTTGGCGTACTGCGGCGCGAGCGCGCTGTGGCTGACGCCGATCCCGAGGACGAACCGCCCCGGCGCCTCCTTCTCCAGCTGGGCGGTCTCCGCCGCCACGGTGGCCGCGTCGTGGTCCCAGATGCTGAGGATTCCGGTGGCCACCGTGATGCGCCGGGTGGCCTGCACGACCTTGCGGGCATCGGCCACCGACGGGCTGCCGCCCAGCCACACGGTGCCGAACCCGAGCTCGTCGAGCTCCGCCACCGCATCGGAGATCCGGGCGAGCCCCTCGGCGTCCTGGGAACGCAGGGCGCCGCTCCAGATGCCGATGCGGCCGAAAGGCGCGTCGTTGTCGGAGGCGGCCGTCCCGGAGGAGGGCGTCGTGGACCGGGCTGAGGAAGTCATGCAGATGACAACCCACCGCGGCCCGCGGCCTATTCCGGCTGCCGCCCCTTCCGCGCACTCGGTACAGGAATCTCTGCGCAAAGCGTTGACGTGCCCTCGCTTGTTCCCTAGCTTCCCGTTCGAAGTCGCGGGCATGGTTCGGTATTTCGAACGACATGCCGTGCGAATCTCCGAGCAGAGGAGAACCGCGTGCGCCACCCCCGCCTGAGATCTTCGTTCCTCGCCGTGCCCGCCGCCGTCCTGCTCGCTCTGATGCCGTCGAGCGCGTCCGCCTATCCCGGCCCGGGCAAGGTCACCGGCGACGTCGTCGTCCACGACCCGACCATGCTCCGCACGCCGGACGGCCGGTACCTGCTCTACTCCACCCATGGCTACCTGGAAGCCCGCACCTCCACCGACCGCACCGCCTTCAGTCGCAACGGCAACGCCTTTTCCGCGCCCCCGAGTTGGTGGTCGCGGTACTCGGCCACGAACGACCCGTGGGCGCCCGACATCTCGTACCAGGGCGGCCGGTACCTCATGTATTACGCCGTCTCCGGCTTCGGCTCCAACACCTCCGCCATCGGGCTCGCCACCTCCTCGACCGGCCTGCCGGGCAGCTGGCGCGACCAGGGCATCGTCCACTCCTCCACCTCGAGCAGCGACTACAACGCCATCGACCCGGACCTGTTCGTCGACAGCGACGGCAAGTGGTGGCTGGCCTTCGGGTCCTGGTGGAGCGGGATCAAGATGATCCGCCTCGATCCGGCGAGCGGCAAGCATTACGCGGGGGACACCACCCGCTACTCGCTGGCCGCGCGCCCGACCGGCACGAAGGCGGTCGAGGGTCCGACCGTGGTCAAGCGGAACGGCTACTACTACCTCTTCGCCTCGTACGACACGTGCTGCAACGGCACCGGCTCCACGTACAAGATCAAGGTCGGCCGGGCCACCAGCCCCACGGGCCCGTACTACGACCGCAACGGCGTCCCCATGACCGACAACGGCGGCACCGTGGTCATGGCGTCACAGGGCTCCGTGATCGGCCCCGGCGGGCAGGACATCATGCCCGACGGCGACGGTGACCTGCTCGTCTACCACTACTACGACGGCAACGACGCCGGCACGCCCAAGCTCGGCGTCAACCTGCTGAACTGGAGCGGGGGCTGGCCGACGGCGTACTGACGGGAACGGTCCCGCCCCCTTGCCCTCCGGCCTGAATCGTTTCAGAATCTCTGTGGCAAACCCTTCAAGACGAGTGGGACCCATGAAACGCGTCTGCTTTCTGCTCAAAGTGCGCCGGGAGCGCCTCGACGAGTACCGCGAGCGGCACGCCGCCGTCTGGCCGGAGATGCAGGCGGCGCTGTCCGCCTCCGGGTGGCACAACTACTCGCTCTTCCTGCGGGAGGACGGCCTGCTCGTCGGCTACCTGGAGACCGAGGACTTCACCGCGGCCCAGGAGGCGATGGCCGCCACGGACGTCAACGCCCGCTGGCAGGCGGAGATGGCGCCGTTCTTCGAGGCGCTCGACGGCGCGCAGCCGGACGAGGCCATGCGCCCGCTGACAGAAGTGTTCCACCTCGACTGAACCGCTCGACCGACCGCAGGACGGGAAACCCATGAGACCCCTCGCCGCCGGAGTGCTCGCCGTGTCGCTGTTCGCTTCCGTGTCGGGGGCCGGCCCCGTGCACGCGGCCGATCAGGGACCGGCGGTCAGCAAGCTCGGTGACACCCAACTGGACGCGCAGGCCCTGTACTTCGTCTCCTACGACGGGCTCGTCAACAACAACTCCTTCCAGAAGAACGGCCTGCTCACCTACAAGGGCTACCAGTACGCCGCCTGGTACACCGCCGACCGGCACGCCGTCGTCGCCCGCCGCCCGGTGACCGGCACGGAGTGGCAGACGGTGGAACTGCCGCACCGGCTGAGCGTCGACGACTCGCACAACGTGATCTCCATGGGCATCTCCCGCGTCGACGGCCGACTGCACCTCGCCATGGACTCGCACAGCAGCGGCTACTTCTACGTGAAGTCGGCGGCGGGGCTGGTGAGTTCGCCCGCCGGGCGCGCCTGGGACCCGCGCGCCTTCGGGGACGTGCAGACCACGCTGGACGGTGTCGCGCTCACCGACGAGTTCACCTACCCGCAGTTCGTCGCGACCCCCGACGGCAGGCTGCAGCTGAGCTATCGCGTCGGCGTCTCCGGCAACGGCCGCAACGCACTGGCGGAGTACGACGGGGCCCATTGGAAGCCGCTGGGGGAGTGGAGCGGTTCCGCCGGTACCTACACCACGGACCATGGCGCAAGCTCGGCCCGCAACATGTACCTGCACGGCATCGACTACGGCGCGGACGGCACCCTCCACGCCTTCTTCACCTGGCGGGAGCAGAACGGCGCGGTCATGTGCGACGGCGGCGGGATCACCAACCACGACACCGGTTACGTCCACAGCACCGACCGCGGCCGCACCTGGCGCGACGCCGCGGGCAAGGTCGTCGGCGTCACCGGCGGCGCGGACAAGGTGTCGGTCGAGGACCGCACCGTCGTCGACCCGCTGGGCCCCGACCACTCGCTGATGAACCAGGAGAGCCAGGCCACCGACTCCGCCGGCCGGCCGCACGCGATCATCTCGTACGTCCCCGGCCGCTTCACCCAGTGCACCAGCGACTACGTCGACGACCGGGTGCGCTACGGACGGGCCTTCCACGTGTACGAGGACGCGCGCGGCCAGTGGAAGAAGACCGAGATTCCCGTGCCGCTGAACTCTTCGCAGCGCACGCACCTGGTCTTCGACGCGCACGACAACGCCTACGCCGTCATGCCGTACGGCCGGATCGTCGCCGCGTCCGAGTCGTCCGGCTGGACCGACTGGAAGACCGTCTACGACGGCGCGGGCCTGAACGCCTTCGGCGAGGTCGTCGTGGACGACACACGCGTCGCGCAGGACGGCGTGCTGTCGTTCATGTACCAGCGGCGGTCGACCGGCACCACGCCCTCGCCGATCCACGTGGTCGACTTCCGGCTGCCGCGGTAGCGGGGCGGTCCCCCCGAGCGTTTCAGTCCTTCAGATGGCGGACCCAACGGCTCCACTGGGGCTCGGGGGCGTACCCGGAGGCGTGCCACGCGTGGTGCGCGAGCTCGTTGCGGTCGAGCACCATCGCGTCCGCGCGCCGCCCGCCCAGCGCGGCGAACCGCTCCTCGGCGGCCGCCAGCAGCGCCCGCCCGATGCCCTGCCGCCGCCGCTCGGGGTGCACGGCCAGCCGGTACAGATGGCAGCGCCAGCCGTCGAACCCGGCGATCACCGTGCCGGCCAGCTCGCCGTCCCGCTCGGCCAGCAGCAGCGCCTCCGGGTCCCGGGCGACCAGCCGGGCCATCCCGTCCCGGTCGTCGCTGATGCTCGTCCCTTCCGCGGCGTCGCGCCAGAACCGCAGCACGGTGTCGATGTCCGCGGGGGTGGCGGGACGGATGTGAAGATCACTCATGGGGCGAGCCAAGCAGATCACCGGCCTGTGGGGCGAACGATTTCCGGAACCCGGGTCCCGGGTGTGCGGCCCGTCAGTCGCCGTTCCCCCGCAGGCCGTCCACGGAGCGGGCCACTTCCGCGACGCGGTCGGCGATGGCCGCGGGGTCGGGGGGCGGGGTGTTGCGGAGGAGCAGTTCGATCCGGGCGAGCTGCTGGGCGATCTCCGCCAGCCGTTCTCCGCTGCCCGGCTCCTCCGCGGCAGCGGCCAGTCGTTGGTTCTTGCGGTAAAGATCGAGGAAGACGTTGACCTTGGTGCGCAGTATCCACGGGTCGACGGGCTTGGTGAGGAAGTCGGCGGCGCCGACCGCGTATCCCCGGTAGGCGTAGTCCGCTTCGGGGTTGGCGCCGGTCACCAGGATGAGGGGCACGTCCTTGGTCTGATCGAGACGCTTGATGGTGCCGGCGGTCTCGAAGCCGTCCATGCCGGGCATCACGACATCCAGCAGCACCACCGCGAAATCCTGGCGCAGCATCGCCTTCAGGGCTTCCTCCCCCGAGCGGGCGCGGACCAGTTTCTGGTGGAGCGGGCCGAGTACGGCCTCCAGCGCGACGAGGTTCTCCTCCATGTCGTCGACGAGGAGGATGCTGCACTGGTCGGGCGCGACGGTGGTCATGGCCTGCCCTTCGGCGCGTCGCCGGCATCGTCCTGCGACGCACCGTCGCCGTCGTCCGGTGACGCCGTGCCGGTCTGCGGGTCGAGCAGCGCGCAGATCACCGACAGCAGGCGGTCGATGTCCACGGGCTTGGGTACGTAGTCGGA
Organism: Streptomyces sp. NPDC000151; assembly: GCF_040301705.1. Classification (NCBI taxonomy): domain Bacteria; kingdom Bacillati; phylum Actinomycetota; class Actinomycetes; order Kitasatosporales; family Streptomycetaceae; genus Streptomyces; species Streptomyces sp. NPDC000151. The sequence continues at coordinate 90,098 of NZ_JBEPFC010000003.1, forward strand.
GGCGCCGCTCTCGATCGCCTTCTCGCGGTCGCCGGGCATGGCCTTGGCGGTGAGCGCGATGATCGGCAGATCGGCGAGCCGGGGGGTGCCGCGGATGGCGCGAATGGTCTCGTAGCCGTCCATCTCGGGCATCATGATGTCCATCAGGATCAAGGACACGTCGGGCGTGCGCTGCAGGACCTCCAGGCCCTCGCGGCCGTTCTCCGCGTACTTCACGGTGATGCCGACCCGGCCCAGTACGTGTGTGAGGGCGAAGACGTTGCGGATGTCGTCGTCGACGATGAGGATCCGGCGCCCGGCCAGCACCCGCCCCGGGCGCCCGCTGAGCCACTCCTTGAGCCGCGTCGTCTGCGGCCAGGCGTCCTCGCTCGGCACCTCCACTGGGCGCAGCTCCGTCACCGGGCTCGGCTCGGTCACCGGGCTCGGCTCCGTCACCCGGCTCGGTTCCGCCACCGGGCGCAGACCGTCCTCCGGGGCCGGGAGTTCCACGCCGTCGGGGTGGCGCGCGGGGATGTACAGGGTGAATCGGGAGCCGACGCCGACCTCGCTCTCGGCTTCGATCCGGCCGCCGAGCATCCCGGCGATCTCCCGGCTGATGGACAGGCCGAGGCCGGTCCCGCCGTACTTGCGATGGGTGGTGCCGTCGGCCTGCTTGAACGCCTCGAAGACCACCGGGAGTTTGTCGGGGGAGATGCCGATGCCGGTGTCCTTGACGCGGAACGCGACGACGGCCTCCGCGTTCCGCAGCGTCTCCTCCGCGAACTCCTCGCCCGGCACCCGCTCGACGCGCAGCTCCACACCGCCGGAGTGGGTGAACTTCACCGCGTTGGACAGCAGATTGCGCAGGACCTGCTGGAGGCGCTGCTCGTCGGAGTACAGCTCGTGCGGTACGTCGTCGCCGACGGTGATCTCGAAGCCGAGCCCGCGGTCGACGGTCAGCGGCCGGAAGGCCGCGTGCACATAGTCGAGCAGCTTGTCGAGGGAGAGCTCCTTCGGGTGGACGTCCATCCGGCCCGCCTCGATCTTCGACAGGTCGAGGATGTCGCTGATCAGCTGGAGCAGGTCGGATCCCGAGCGGTGAATCGTGGCGGCGAACTGCACGTCCTGCTCGGAGAGATGGCCGTCGGGGTTGTCGGCGAGCAGCCGGGAGAGGATCAGCAGCGAGTTGAGCGGCGTGCGCAGCTCGTGCGACATGTTCGCCAGGAATTCCGACTTGTACTGCGAGGCGGTCGCCAGCAGCGCCGCCTTCTCCTCCAGCGCGGCGTTGGAGCGCTGGAGCTCGTCGGAGCGTTCGCGCAGCTCGGCGGTGAGCCGCTGGGACTGGGAAAGCAGCGATTCGGTACGGGAGTTGGCGATGATCGTGTTGAACGAGACGCCGATCGTGTTGGCGAACTGGTCGATGAAGGCCAGGTGCACAGCGCTGAATCTGCTGAGCGACGCCAGCTCGATCACGCCGAGCAGCTCGCCCTCGAAGAGGATGGGGACGATGACGATGCTGGCCGGGAGCGCCGCGCCGAGCCCGGAGTTGATGGTGATGTAGTCCGGCGGGGCGTCCAGTACGAGGATGCGCTTCTTCTCCTTCGCCGCCTGGGCGATCAGGCCGCGGCCCGGGGTGCCGGAGCCGGGGAGCGGGCTCTCGCCGCCGGCCTGGTCGGTGCCGTACCCGGCGATGAACTGGAGGCCCTCGCCGGGGCGCGCGCCGGTTTCGGCCAGGAAGAACGCGCCGAACTGCGCGTTGACCAGTGGGGTCAGCTCGCTGAGGATCAGTCCCGCGACCTCCACCAGATCGCGGTGGCCCTGCATGAGGGCGGCCATGCGGGTGAGGTTGGACTCCAGCCAGTCCTTGGCGCGGGTGGTCTCGCGGAGGTTGGACACCATGAGGTTGATGTTGTTCTTCAGTTCGGCGACCTCGCCCTTCGCCTCGACCGTGATGGAGCGCGACATGTCGCCCTGGGTGACCGCGCTCGCCACCTCGGCGATGGCGCGTACCTGGGTGGTGAGGTTCGACGCGAGCTCGTTGACGCCGGTGGTCAGCCGCTTCCAGGTGCCGTAGACGCCCTCGACCCGGGCCTGGCCGCCGAGCTGGCCCTCGCTGCCGACCTCGCGGGCCACCCGCGTCACCTCGGAGGAGAACGAGGAGAGCGTGTCGACCATCGTGTTGATGGTCGTCTTGAGCGCCAGGATCTCGCCGCGCGCGTCGACATCGATCTTCTTCGACAGGTCGCCCTGGGCGACGGCGGTGGCGACCTGCGCGATGTTGCGCACCTGCGAAGTGAGGTTGTCCGCCATGAAGTTGACGTTCTCCGTCAGGTCCTCCCACACCCCGGAGACGCCGCGGACCTGGGCCCGGCCGCCGAGCCGGCCCTCGGTGCCGACCTCGCGGGCGACCCGCGTGACCTCGTCGGCGAACGCGCGCAGCTGCTCGACCATCGTGTTCACGGTGTCCTTGAGCTGAAGGATCTCGCCCCGGGCGTCCACCGTGATCTTCTTCGAGAGGTCGCCGTCGGCGACCGCCGTGGTCACCTGGGCGATGTTGCGCACCTGTGAAGTCAGGTTCAGCGCCATGAAGTTGACGTTGTCCGTCAGCTCCTTCCACACCCCGGAGACGCCGCGGACCTGTGCCTGTCCGCCCAGGTTCCCTTCGGTGCCCACCTCGCGCGCCACTCGCGTGACCTCGTCGGCGAACGCGGAGAGCTGGTCGACCATCGTGTTGATCGTCGACTTCAGTTCCAGGATCTCGCCCTTCGCCTCCACCGTGATCGTCTTGCCGAGGTCGCCCTGGGCGACGGCGGTGGCGACCTGCGCGATGTTGCGTACCTGCGAAGTGAGGTTGTCCGCCATGGAGTTGACGTTCTGCGTCAGGTCCTTCCACACGCCGGAGACGCCGCGGACCTGGGCCCGGCCGCCGAGCCGGCCCTCGGTGCCGACCTCGCGGGCGACACGGGTGACCTCGTCGGCGAAGGCGGAGAGCTGGTCGACCATCGTGTTGATCGTCGACTTCAGCTCCAGGATCTCGCCCCGGGCGTCCACCGTGATCTTCTGGCTCAGATCGCCGTTGGCGACCGCCGTGGTCACCTGGGCGATGTTGCGTACCTGCGAGGTCAGATTCGACGCCATGAAGTTGACGTTGTCGGTGAGGTTCTTCCACACGCCGGAGACGCCCGCCACATGGGCCCGGCCGCCCAGCTGCCCCTCGGTGCCGACCTCGCGGGCGACCCGGGTGACCTCGTCCGCGAACGCCCGCAGCTGGTCGACCATCGTGTTCACGGTGAGCTTCAGCTCCAGCAGCTCACCGGTCGCCTCGACCGTGACCTGCTGGGTCAGATCGCCGCGGGCGACCGCCGTGGTGACCACCGCGATGTCGCGGACCTGCGCGGTCAGCCGCGCGGCCATCGCGTTGACGGCCTCGGTCACATGACGCCAGTCGCCCGACAGCCCCTGTACCTTCGCCCGGCCGCCCAGCCGTCCCTCGGTGCCCACCTCGCGGGCGACCCGGGTCACCTCGCCGGTGAACAGCGAGAGCTGGTCCACCATGCGGTTCACGCCGCGCCCGAGGCGGCGCAGATCGCCGTGGAGCTGTCGCTTTCCGTCGTGCAGCTCGACCCGCTGGGTCAGATCGCCGTCCGCGACCGCGTCCAGTACGCGGGTGGCGTTCCCGACCGGCACGACCAGCGCTTCGAGGAGCGTATTGGCCGCGTCCACGCTCGTGGTCCAGGCTCCGTGCCCCGGACTGGCCGCGAGCCGCTCGTCCAGCCGGCCCTCCCGGATCACTTCCTGGCGTACCCGCTGCAGCTCCGAGGCCAGGTGCGCGTTCCGCGTGACGATCTGGTTGAACGCCTCCGCCATCTCCGCGGTGACACCTTCGTAGGCACCGTCCGCGCGTACGGTGAAATCGCCGTCACGGACCGCGTTCATCGCCGCGAGCAGCGGTCGCAGTTCGGCCGCGCGCAGCATCCGCTCGTCCTGGGCGGCGCCGGGCCGGTCGGCGGGCCCGGCGGTCCCGGGCGCGGTGTCCGGCGCCCCAGTATCGGTGTCCGGCGCGGTGTCCGAAGCGCGTTCCATAATGGAATGTCCTCAATCGAGCAATAAAGCCATATGTACCCCTCTGGGGCGATTTACGCTACATTCATTGACCTCAGCGCCGGAACCGAGCCGGGAGCCGCCTGTGGAGACCACCTCCGACCTGCGGGACTCCACGCCGCGGATCCGGCTGCCCGCCAACGCGCTCGCGCCCTCCGCGGCCCGCAGATTCCTGCGCGTCGCCCTCGCCGGACTGGCCGCACCGGCCCTCCCCGGGACACCGGTGATCAGCGGCGGACTCGCCGACGACGCCGTCCTCCTCGTCAGCGAGCTGACCACCGCCGCCACCGCGCACGGCGGATTCGAGATCGAGGTCGGCTGCCGCCTCGACACTGGGGACGGCTTCCCCGCCTCGCCCACGCCGGGCGGGACGCGGCACGTGGGTGTCGTGGTCGAAGTGGTGGACCGCCAGCCCTCCGGCGCCGATCACGACGGGCAGGACCTGCGGGACCACCTGCACGGCCACGGCCTGCGGCTGCTGCGCGCGCTGGCCGAATCCTGGGGCGTGACCTGCCGGCACACCGAGAAAACCGTGTGGTTCCGGCTGGCCACCCCCATGGAGGCCCGGCCCGGCCGCGACGACCACCTCGCGGCGGCGGCCCACGGCGCCGTATCGCCCGACCGCCGCGCCCAGGCCCCCGAGGCAGCCGACTCCGCAGGGCAGTCCTTCCTCGCCGAGGTCAGCGAGCTGCTCACTGGGCAGCTGGACGAGGACATGATCGCGGCGCTCACCGGACAGCTGCTGGTGCCCAGGCTCGCCGACTGGTGCGGCGTATGGCTGACCACCCCCCAGGGCCGGATGCGGCTCTCCCGCGTCTGGCACCGGGACGAGGAACGCATCCGTACGCTCCGCCAGGCCCTGGAGGAGGACCGCCCGCCGCCCGCCACGCTGAGCACCACCGGCATCGCCTGGCCCTGGCCGGAGGCGGCGGACGCCACCGAGCCGAGCGGCTCGGCGCTGATGTTCCCGCTGGTCGCGGGCGGCCGGTGGCACGGCGCGCTGCTCATCGGCCGAGCGGGACTGCCGCGCATGACCGGCGACGTCGTACGCCTCACGCAGGACGTGGCACGACGGGTGGCCCAGGGAGTGGTCACGGCCCGTCACTACACGCGGCAGGCGGACATCAGCCACTCGCTCCAGCGCAGGCAGCTGCCCACCTCCCTCGCGGCCATCCCGGGCATCGATACGGCGCTCGTCTACGAGCCCTTCGGCGAGGGCCAGAGCGTCGGCGGCGACTTCTACGACCTGTTCCCCAGGGGCGACCGCCGATGGTGCTTCCTGCTCGGCGACGTGTGCGGGCACGACCTGGAGGCGATGTCCGTCACCGGCCTGGCCCGCCACCTCGTACGGCTGCTGGCACGCGAGGGCCACGGCGTCGAGGCCCTGCTCGGCCGGCTCAACCTCGCCATGGCGGAGGAGAGCACGGAAGCGGTGACGGTCGGCGGGGAGCAGGCGGGCTCCCGGTTCCTGAGTCTGCTGTACGGGGAGTTGGAGCCCGACGCCGTCTCGGGCGGCGCGCGCTTCGCCATGGCCAGCGCCGGACACCCCTTGCCGCTGCGGCTGTCGGCGGACGGCACGGTGACGACGGCCGCGGAACCGCAGATGCTGCTCGGGATCGACGAGCACGCGGAGTTCCGCGCGAACTCCTTCCACCTCGCGCCGGGCGAGACGCTGCTGTGCGTGACCGACGGCGTGACCGAACGCCGCAGGGGCAACCGGCAGTTGGACGACAACGACGGCCTGGCCGAGGTGCTCGGCGGCTGCGTGGGCCTGGGCGCCACGGCCGTGGCGGAGCGGGTGCGGCAGGCGGCCCACGACTTCAGCCCCGACCCGATCGACGACGACCTCGCCGTGCTCGTACTGGAAGCGGTGCCTGTACCGGTACGGGGGGCGGGCCGGGCATGATGAGCGGATGGCCAGGTCGTCCAGCGGTGAATCGCTCCTCACCAGGGCCGTGCGCATCTTCGAGGCCTTCGGCCCGGAGGCCACGGCGCTGACCGTGACCGAGATCGGCCGCCGCGCCCGGCTGCCGCGCGCCACGGCGGGCCGCCTCGTCGAGGAGCTGGTGCAGCACGGGCTGCTGCGCCGCGACGGGCGGCGCCGGGTACGCATCGGCGTCCGCTTCTGGGAGCTGGCGCAGCGCGCCTCGCCGACGCTGACCCTGCGCGAGGCGGCCATGCCGTTCATGGCCGACCTGCACGCCGTCATCGGCCACTCCACCCAGCTCGGCGTCCTCGATGGCGCTGAAGTGCTCTTCGTCGAACGGCTCACCGCGCCCGGCGCGGTCGTCAACATCACCAGGATCGCCGGCCGGCTCCCGCTGCACGCTTCGTCCACCGGCCTCGTCCTCCTCGCGCACGCCCCGGCGGACTTCCAGGAACGGGTACTCGGCGGCCCGCTGCCCGCCTACACCGGCCACACCCTCACCGACGCCAGGGTTCTGCGCGCCACGCTCGCGGAGATCAGGCGCTGCGGCCACGCGTTGTGCGCCGGACACCTCCACGAGGACGCGGCCGGCGTCGCCGTCCCCGTACGCGGCCCCGGCGGCCGGGTGGCTGCCGCCCTCGGCTGCGTCGTCCCCAACGACGACACGGCCCACTCCCCGATCCGCCCCCTCCAACTGGCCGCCCGCGCCGTGGAACGAACCCTGGCGGGGCCGACGCGCTGAGGGCCCGAATCGGACCGGGCGGTCGGCCAACGCCCGTAAAACGCCCATTCAATGGGAACCGGTCTCGTCGGCTCCTCTCTCCACGGCGCATCCTCTGCGCATCGAAGAGAGGAGCACGATGAGCCCCGCTCACTCCCTGATCAGTCTGCGCGTGGCGGAGAAGACGCGCGCCGCCGATGGTGTCGTGACGCTGACGCTCCGGCACCCCGAAGGCCGCCGGCTGCCGGACTGGACGCCCGGCGCCCATATCGACCTCGTCCTGCCCGGCGGCCGCACGCGCCAGTACTCGCTGTGCGGCGACCGCTGGGATCCCTACCAGTACCGCATCGGCGTGCTCCGCGAGCCCGCCGGGCGCGGCGGCTCCGCCTGCGTCCACGACGAGCTCGCGGCAGGCGACACGGTCGCGGTCGGCGGTCCGCGCAACAACTTCCCGCTCGCGCCGTCCGAGCGGTATCTCTTCCTCGCCGGCGGCATCGGCATCACCCCGCTCCTGCCGATGATCCACCAGGCACAGCTCACCGGCACCCCCTGGCGGCTCCTTTACGGCGGCCGGACCCGCGCCACCATGGCGTTCACCGGTGAACTGGCCGCGTACGGCGACGCGGTCACCCTTGTACCGCAGGACACGCACGGCCCGCTCGACCTGGCCGCCGCGCTGCCCCGCCCGGACGGGCGAACCAAGGTCTACTGCTGCGGGCCGCCCGGGCTGCTCGACGCGGTGGAACGGCTGTGCACCGGCTGGCCGACCGGCCTGCTGCGCACCGAACGCTTCGTCCCCCGGGAGCAGGCGCCCGTACGCGACGCGCCCTTCGAGGTACGGCTGCGGCGCTCGGGCCTGACCGTCACCGTCACACCGGACCGCACCGTCCTCGAAGCCGTACGGGCCGCCGGCGTCGCCGTGCTCTCCTCGTGCGGCCGCGGCACCTGCGGCACGTGCGAGACCACGGTGCTGGCCGGCGTGCCCGACCACCGCGACGCTCTCCTCGACGACGCCGAACGGGCGCGCGGGGACGCCATGTTCCCGTGCGTCTCGCGCGCCTGCTCCGACCGCCTCGACCTGGACCTGTGAGGGGAGAAGGAACCATGACCGTCACTCAGCCGCTGCCGCGCACCGACGCCGATCCCTTCGGCCGGGACGTCCTCGCGGACCCCACCGCCTTCCACGCCTGGCTGCGGGACGCCGGGCCGCTCGTCCACCTCACGAAGTACGACGTCTACGCGATGGGCCGCTACGACGACGTGCACGCCGCCCTCACCGACTGGCAGGGATTCCAGTCGGCGGCCGGCGTGGGGCTGAGCAACTTCCGGTACGAGCCGCCCTGGCGCCCGCCGAGCCTGCTCCTCGAAGCCGACCCGCCCCACCACGACGCACCCCGCGCCGTCCTGAGCCGGGTGCTCGGCCCCCGGGCGCTGCGCCGGCTGCGCGAGGCCTGGCACGCCGACGCCCGGCGGCTGGTCGACGAGGTGCTGGCGGGGGCCGCGGGCGCCCGCGAGCTGGACGCGGTGCCCGCGCTCGCCCAGGCCTTCCCGCTGCGGGTGTTCCCCGACGCGGTGGGCCTGCCCAAGGACGGGCGCGCGCACCTGCTGCCGTACGGCGACCACCTCTTCAACTCCTTCGGCCCGGACAACGACCTGGTCCGCGCGGGCGCCGGCGCCATCGGCCGGCACGCCGCCTGGGTCGACGGGCAGTGCCGGCGCGAGGCGCTGGACGACACCGGCTTCGGCGCGGCGATCTGGGCCGCGGCGGACCGCGGCGACATCACGCACGACCAGGCGCCGCGCATCGTCCGTTCCCTCCTCTCGGCGGGCGTCGACACGACCGTGCACGCGCTCGCCGCCGTACTGCACGCCGTCGCGACCCACCCCGGCGCGTGGGAGCGGCTGCGCGCGGAGCCGGGCGCCGCGCGGATCGCGTTCGACGAGGCGGTCCGCTGGGAGTCGCCCGTACAGACCTTCTTCCGTACGGCCACGGCGGACCTGGGCATCGGCGGGGCCGTCATCCCGGACGGCAAGAAGATCCTGATGTTCCTCGGTGCAGCGAACCGGGACCCGCGGCGCTGGACGGACCCCGACCGCTTCGACGTGGCGCGCGACCCCTCGGGCCACGTCGGGTTCGGCATGGGGCTCCACCAGTGCGTCGGCCAGCACGTCGCCCGCCTGGAGGCCGAGGCCCTGCTCACCGCGCTCGCCGAACGCGTCGCCCGGATCGAGCCGGCGGGCCCGCCGCGCCGGCACCTGAACAACACGCTGCGGGCGTGGGAGTCGCTGCCGTTGCGGCTCGTGGTGCGCTGACCCCGTGCACGCGGGCCCGGAGGCTCAGCTGCCCCGCAGCTCCTCGATGACCGGGGCGAACGTCTCCAGGGCCGCGTCCAGCACCGTGACGTAGGAGAAGCCGTACCGCTCCCGGCGCTCGCGGAGCTGGTCGGCGATCTGCCGGACCGTGCCGAACAGCAGCGTCGGCGCGTCCAGCAGCTGCTCCTCGTCCAGGCCGATGTCCTGCGCGGCGAACTCACGGGCCGCCGCCCTGCGGTCACCGGTGATCACCACGCGCTGTACGAGGATGTTCCGCTCGGCCGGCTCCGCGCGGTCCGCCGCGGCCTCCGCGTACCGGGCGACCGTCGCGTCCATCTGCTCGGCGGAGGCCAGCTCCAGCGTGCCCTCCGGCTTCCCGGGCGCCTGCCGGCCGCCCTGGAACGCCGCGATCTGCACGTGCCGCGCCGTCAGCCGCATCATCCGTGGGCCGTTGCCGCCGATCAGCAGCGGCGGCCGGGGCGTCTGCACGGCGTGCGGGACGTGCTCCGGGTCGCCCAGCAGCCGGTCCAGCTCCTCGATCGTGCGGGTCAGGTGGTCCACCCGCTCGCCAGGACCGCCCCAGGGCAGCCCCGCCGACTCGTGCTCGGCACGCACGTACCCGGTGCCCAGACCCAGTTCGAGGCGGCCGCCCGTGAGCGCGTCGGTGGTGGCCACCTCGCGGGCCAGCAGCGCCGGGTTCCAGAAGCCGGTGTTCAGTACGAACGTGCCCACCCGCGGCCGCTCGGTGGCCTCGGCCGCCGCCACCAGCGCGGGGAAGGGGGCCGGCATGCCCAGATGGTCCGGTACGAGCAGCACGTCGTAGCCGGCCGCCTCCGCCCTGCGGCACTTGGCGCGCCACTCACCGCCCGAGGCGATCGCGAGCGTATTGACACCGAAACGGAACGGCCGGGTCATCGAGCCTCCTGAGGTCAGGGATCTGTCCGTGATCTGTCCGTACGCACGGCACCGCGCGGCGCGCGGCAGGGTGCCAGCCGCGCCCGCCGCCACGGTGCCAGATAGGGGAGCGCTATCGGGGGCATTGCCAATTCCCGGATGGTGCGGCGACCTTCGCTGGGACAGCCTGGCGGCAGCCCAGTGGCGACAGTTGTCCGGCGAATGTCCGGCGAAGGGACGAGGCATGGCAGACGTATCGGGGCGGCAGCCCCTCGCGGCACATCACCTGCTGAACTTCATCGACGGTCGGTGGAGCCCGGCCGAATCGGGGCAGACCCGTACGAACATCAACCCGGCCGACCTGAGCGATCAGCTCGGCGAGTTCGCCGAGTCCGGCGGCGTCGACGTGGACCGCGCGGCCGACGCCGCGGCCGCGGCCCTGCCCGCCTGGCGCGCCATGGGCCCCATTCGCCGCGCGGCGATCCTCGCCGAGGCGGGCCGCCTCCTCACCGAGCGCGCCGAGGAATTCGCCCGCGCCATCACCCGCGAACAGGGCAAGCTCCTCGGCGAGGCCCGCGGCGAGGTGGCCCGCTCCCGCGCCGTACTGGACTTCACCGTGGGCCAGGCGCGGCTGCTCGGCGGCGTCACCGCGCCCGCCGAGGAGGACCGCACGTTCGCGTACACCTTCCGGCGCCCCATCGGCGTCGTCGGGCTGGTCTCGCCGTGGAACTTCCCGCTCGCCATCCCCATGTGGAAGGTCGCCCCGGCCCTGCTCTCCGGCTGCACGGCCGTCTTCAAGCCCTCGCCGCTCACCCCGCTCACCGCGGCCCTGCTCACCGAGGTGTTCCACGAGGCAGGACTGCCCGACGGAGTACTCAACCTCGTGCAGGGCGATGTCGCGGCGGGCGAGGCGCTGGTCGCGAACCCGGCCGTGGCCGGCATCAGCTTCACCGGCTCGCTGCCCGTCGGCACCGCCATCCACACCGGCGGCGCCCACCGGCTGCTCCGTACGCAGCTGGAGCTGGGCGGCAAGAACGCGGTGATCGTACTGGACGACGCGGACCTGGACGGCGCCGTGAACGCCGTCGTGCACGGCGCGTTCGGGCAGGCCGGGCAGCGGTGCAGCGCCACCAGCCGGGCCGTCGTCGACGTCCGGGTGCGGGACGCCTTCCTGGACCGGCTGGTGGCCCGGGTGGCGGGCATGAAGGTCGGCCCGGGCGACGATCCCGCCTCGCAGATCTGCCCCGTGGTGAACACCGCGCGGCTGGACGCGGCGCTGGCGGCCGTCGCCGGGGCGCAGCGGGACGGCGGCAAGGTGCTGTGCGGCGGCGGCCGGGCGACCGGGGAGGGCCTGCCGGACGGCTGCTACGTCCAGCCCACCGTGATCCGCGACGTGCCCTGGGACAGCGAGCTGGCCCAGGAGGAGGTCTTCGGGCCGGTGCTCGCCGTCGTCGACGCGGACGGCTTCGACGACGCCATGCGGATCTCGAACTCGGTCAAGTACGGCATGTCCGGCACGATCTTCACCGCCTCGCAGTCCCGCGCCTTCGAGGCCATCGAGCGCTTCGAGGCCGGGATGCTGCACGTGAACCGCCCGGGCGTGGGCGCGTACGCGCACCTCCCGCACGTCGGCGCGAAGGCGTCCCAGTACGGCCCGCCGGAGTGCTCGCCGCAGGTGTGGGACTTCTACACGGAGTGGCACTCCGCCTGCATTAGCTACTAGGCGGCTGCGGGGCAGGAGTGCCCAGGGGGACCGGTGAAAAGATCAGAAGAAGAGGGGTTTATCATGTGAGCACCGCCTAGCTCGATCGAGAGATAAGCCTGTGACTGTCAACGACGACTCGTTCACCAACTGGAAGAACCGCGAGGAGATCGCGGAGTCGATGATCCCGATCATCGGGAAGCTGCACCGGGAGCGGGACGTCACCGTCCTCCTCCACAGCCGCTCCTTGGTGAACAAGTCGGTGGTCAGCATCCTCAAGACTCATCGGTTCGCCCGGCAGATCGCCGGAGTGGAGCTCTCGGTCACCGAGACGCTGCCGTTCCTGCAGGCCCTCACCACGCTCGACCTCGGCCCCTCCCAGATCGACATCGGCCGGCTCGCCGAGACCTACGCCGCGGACGACCGGGGTCTGTCGGTGGAGGCGTTCACCGCCGAGGCCGTCGCCGGTGCCACGGGCGCCAACAAGATCGAGTGCCGCGAGGGACGCGACGTCGTCCTCTACGGCTTCGGCCGCATCGGCCGCCTCGTCGCCCGTCTGCTCATCGAGAAGGCCGGCTCCGGCAACGGCCTGCGGCTGCGGGCCATCGTCGTCCGCGGCGGCGGTGACCAGGACATCGTCAAGCGCGCCTCGCTGCTGCGCCGCGACTCCATCCACGGCCAGTTCCAGGGCACGATCACCGTTGACGAGGCGAACAGCACGATCATCGCCAATGGCAACGAGATCAAGGTGATCTACGCCAACGACCCCTCCGAGGTCGACTACACGGCGTACGGCATCAAGGACGCCATCCTCATCGACAACACCGGCAAGTGGCGCGACCGCGAGGGCCTGTCCTCGCACCTGCGCCCCGGCGTCGAGAAGGTCGTCCTGACCGCCCCGGGCAAGGGCGACGTCCCGAACATCGTCCACGGCGTCAACCACGACACCATCAAGCCGGACGAGCAGATCCTGTCCTGCGCGTCCTGCACCACCAACGCCATCGTCCCGCCGCTGAAGGCGATGGAGGACGAGTACGGCGTCGTGCGCGGCCACGTGGAGACCGTCCACTCGTTCACCAACGACCAGAACCTGCTGGACAACTACCACAAGTCCGAGCGCCGCGGCCGCTCCGCGCCGCTCAACATGGTCATCACCGAGACCGGCGCCGCCTCCGCCGTCGCCAAGGCGCTGCCCGACCTCAAGGCGAAGATCACCGGCAGCTCGATCCGCGTCCCGGTCCCGGACGTCTCGATCGCGATCCTCAACCTGCAGCTCGCCCGCGAGACCACCCGCGAGGAAGTCCTCGATCACCTCCGCGAGGTGTCGCTGACCTCGCCGCTGCGCCGCCAGATCGACTTCACCAGCGCCCCCGACGCGGTCTCCAACGACTTCATCGGCTCGCGGCACGCCTCGATCGTCGACGCCGGCGCCACCAAGGTCGAGGGCGACAACGCGATCCTCTACCTCTGGTACGACAACGAGTTCGGCTACTCCAGCCAGGTCATCCGCGTCGTCCAGCACGTCTCCGGGGTGGAGTACCCGACCTACCCGGCCCCGGCTGTCTGATCCCGACGGGACCGTACGGTCCACGGCGCACGCACGGAGCGGGCCCGGCGGAGGATTCCGCCGGGCCCGCCCGCGTACCCGCTCAGCGCGGTACGGCCGCTCAGCGCGCCGCGACGTTCTCCTCCGCCAGCCCGAAGGACAGCGTCATCCCGGCCCCGCCGACGCCGTTGACCACGGTCACGCCCGGCTCCGGGTCGACCACCAGCTCCGTGCGGCCGTCGCGCAGGGACGGGTAGAAGCCGGACCAGCGTTCGGTGATCGTGGTGTCCGGGAGCCGGGCGAAGCCCGCCAGGTACGCCATGATCGCCGCGTTGATCTCCTCGCTCTCGAACGGGTCGTGGGTCGTGGCGTACGCATGGCTGTCGCCGATCGTCAGCCGCCCGTCCGCCGTCTGCGACAGCAGTACGTGGATGCCGTTGTCCCGGTGGAACGGCAGCTCGGCCCGCATCCGCGCGTCCAGCGCGGCGCGCGCCGCCAGGTCCTCGAACGCCGCGTAGTGCAGCAGCGTCAGCCCACCGCACAGCATCGGACCCAGCTGCCACCCGCCGGGCTGCACGCCCGTCCGCAGCATCTGCAGCTTGCAGCGGACCAGCCCGCTCGCCGCGAACACCTCCGGGTACAGCGTCTCGAAGTCGTTGCCGCTGCAGACGAAGACCCGGTCCACCCGCCAGTCGCCGGCCGTGGTCGACACCGTCGGCATACCGATACCGCGCACCGTCGCGCCGAAGCGCACGTCCACGCCGTACTCCTCGGCCAGGTGCGCCGCGACCGCCGGGATCGCGTGCCGCGGGTCGACGTTCAGCTCCGTCGGGCTCCACATCGCGGCCAGCAGTCCGTCCGGACGCGCGGCGTGGCTGCGCGCCACCGCCTCCTTGGCGGACAGCATCTCCGTACCGCGCTCCCGGGCCGCCGGCGTGGTCGCGACGAACTCCTCCAGCACCGCGGCCTCGTCGGGGCGGTGCGCCAGGTGCAGCGAGCCGGTCGGCGCCGCCCACAGCCCGGTCTTGGTCGCCACCTCCAGCCAGATCTCGCGGCTGCGCAGGGCGCGCTCGTACACCGCGCCGCGCTGCTGGCCCACCGCCCAGATCATGCCGAAGTTGCGGATGGACGCGCCGACGGAGTGGTCGTCGCGCTCGAAGACGACGACGCGGTCGCCGCGCTTGGCGGCCGCGAGGGCGTGCGCCAGTCCGACGATGCCGCCGCCGACGACGGCGGTGTCGGCCCGGTGGGTGGCACGGTTCGCCATGAGTGATCCCCTCTCAGTGGTGGTGCACTGTGGATGGACCTGCGAGAAGCGTGGCTCAGGAAGCCGCGGCCGGTACGCGGTTCCACTGCGGCAGCAGCAGGAGACCGGCCAGCAGCGCGGCGCCCGCGAAGCCGTAGAAGAGTGCGGTGCCGGAGAGGAAGCCGGGCAGCAGGCCGCCGAGGATGGCGCCCACCGAGCCGCAGCCGTTGACCAGCCCCGCGGCCGTGCCCGCGCCGCCGGCGCTGCCGAAGTCCACCGCCGCGACACAGCTGATCATCGCGTCCGCCGCGTACACGGCCAGCCCGATCACCGCCAGCACCGCGATCATCACCGCCGCGTTGCCGGTCGCCGTCAGCGGCATGAACAGCGCCAGTACCACCGTCAGCAGGCCCAGCGCCAGGACGCACGGCGGCACCCGGCGGGACCGGAAGACGGTGTCGGAGACCCAGCCGATCAGGATCGGCGCGAGGACGCCCGCGACCCCGAACGCCACCGGGATGAGCGTGGCGCCCACGTTGCCGACCTCCGGCAGCCGCCGGCTGACGATCACCGGGCCCCACAGCAGGATCGCGTACCGGGCCGGCTTGAGCAGGAAGTACGCGGCGCCCAGCGTCAGCACCATGCGGTCGCGCAACGCTTCTTTGTAGAGGACCAGGGCGGGTTGGCGGGGCGCTGCCGACGCCTGGTCGCCCGCCGCGGACTCCTCCTCCGTACGGTTCGGGTCCGGCAGCCCCACGTCCTGCGGGGTGTTCCGCTGGAACACCAGGAACAGCACCAGTACGACGGCGAGCGTCGCCGCGCCCGCGAGGAACGCCGCGTGCCAGCTGTCGAAGACCTCGTACGCCCACCAGCCCAGGAACGGCGGCGCCGCGAGCCCGCCGAACGCGTAGTTGCTGCTCCAGATGCCGAGCACCCGGCCCCGCTCGCGCACCGTGAAGAAGCTGCCCATGTTCTTGCACAGCGGCGCCCAGCCCGTCGACTGCGCCAGCCCCTGGAGCACCATCGCCCCGCCGAACACCAGCACGGCGCTGCTGACTCCCATCGCGCACGCGGCGAGCACCGCGCCGACCATGCCGCCGGCGACCACCACCCGCGGCCCGAAGCGGTCGGCCCACATGCCCCACAGGAACTGCCCGGCCGCGTACGCCGCGAGGTACACCGCGTCCAGCACGCCGAGCACCTGCTCGGTCAGCACCCCGCTCACCAGAGGATCGTCCAGGATGCCGAGCTTGGCGACCGAGAACGCCTGGCGGACGAAGTAGAAGCCCGCGTACGCGAGCCAGGTGACCGCGAAGATCCGCCGGCGCCAGCGGGTCATCCCCTTCAGCGCCTCCCGCGTGCTGAGCACGCCTCCCGGCGGCTGCTCGGGTGGCTGTGGCGGTACGGACTGCGGTGCGAGGTCGGCCATGGCGTGTCCTGTCCCTCGGCCTGGATTCGGGCATGACGGGGCCCCGGCGCGCGCCTCGGCGGCACGCCGGGGCCGGGTGGTGCGTCCGTATGGGGGGTGGGTCGTCCGTAAGAGGGGTGGGCTGACAGTGGGTCAGGCGGTGAGCGGCACTCCCGCCGCCACCGACGTGCCCACCCAGTAACTGTCGAAGTTACGCAGCCGGTGGCCCTGGGGGACCGGCCCGACCCGCGCGTTCACCAGGAACGGCACGCATTGTTCGGTCAGTCCGCCGTGCGAGCGCAGCGGCTCCTTGAAGCCGGAGATGTCGTGCCGAGCGGGCGTCGTGCCCAGTACCGTGTTGCGCTCGGCGATGACGACCAGTTCGCCGATGCGGTCGCCCGGCAGCTCGAAGCGGACGCGGGCCCGCTCCCGGCCCATCACCTCGGACACGCCGTCGAGGCGGGCGAGTTCGGCGCGGAGCGCGTCGGCATCCGCGCCCTGCGGCAGGTGCACCGTCGCGTACGAGCCGAGCGCGCCGTGGTGCACGGTGTACGGGTCGGTGATGGGCAGCACGACCCGTGCCGCGCCCGCGCCGAGCCGTGCGTCCAACTCGTCCTGCAGGAACACCACTTGAGCGTCCCCGTCGCCATCGCTCTTGGCGTTCATCCCATGATCTGCGGTGACGACCAGCACGGCGCCGAGTGCGTCGATCCGCGCGAAATAGCCGTCCAGCATGGCGTAGAAGTCGTTGGCGACGGGAGAGCCGGGCGCGTGCTTGTGCTGGATGTAGTCCGTCAGCGACAGATACGTCAGCTCCGGGCGGTCCCGCTCCAGCACGTCCACGCCCGCCGCCATCACCAGCTCGCTCAGCTCGGCGCTGTAGACCGACGGCAGTGGCATGCCGACCCGCTCCAGCACCTTCTCGATGCCGTTGTCCTGTTGCGTGACGCGGTCGGCCTTCTCGGCCGAGAAGCAGATGCCGTCCTTGAGGCCCTTGCCCAGCAGCCGGCGCAGCTTGTCCTTGGCGGTGATCACCGCGACCTTGGCGCCGGCCTGCGAGAACTCCGCGAACAACGTCGGCGCCCGCAGCAGCTCGGGGTCGTTCATCATGACCTCGGCGTCGGCGGCCGGGTCGTAGAAGTAATTGCCGCAGATCCCGTGCACCGACGGCGGCACCCCGGTCGCGATCGACAGATTGTTGGGATTGGTGAAGGACGGCATCGTGCAGTCCGCGCGCAGATCGCTGCCGTCCCGCAGCATCCGCTCCAGGAACGGCATCCGGCCGTCGGCGATGGCCCGCTCGTGATAGGCGTCCTCGCTGCCGTCGATGCACACCACGACGACGGGCCGGGCGGGCCAGGCGTAGCCGCGCCCGTTGACGGTCAGCCGCTCGGTCCGCCGCTCGGCACCAGCTTCCTTCATGTGCGGTTCCACCCCTGAGGTCGAAGTCGGCGGCCGGTCGCGCCGCCCTGCCCCACCAGAGAACACCGCGACGCCCCGCGGCAGAACCACCGGAATTCCTATACCGCTCATAACCCGACGCGGCGGCCGCCCCCGGTGGACCGGGGACGGCCGCCGCGTCGGACCGGTTCAGCCGCGCTCGCGCCCGCCTCGCAGGCCGAGAACGCCCACGGCCAGCAGCAGGACCACCGTGCCCAGGGTGAAGGTCTCGAAGGTGGCGCGGGAGACGCCCCAGGTGTCGGCGAAGTCGTAGTGCAGGCCGACGAGGTGCTCCAGGGTGCCGGGGAACAGTGCCACCCAGGAGCCGAGCACGATCCAGGCGTAGACGAGCGACGCGTACACCAGGAAGCCGCGGGTGCCGAACGGCACTTCGTACGGGCGGGGTACTTCCGCGCGGCGGAGGCGCAGCCGGATCAGGGACGGGACGATCACAAGGTACGACAGCAGCAGTGTGGTGATCGCGACCGTCAGGACGACGCCGAAGACCGCGGCGGCGTCCCCGGACGCCAGGTGCATCGCGGCGACCATGAAGAGCGTCGCGGTGATCCCGGAGAGCAGGTTCATACGGACGGGCGTGCCCAGCCGCTCGTGGAACGCGCCCAGGCCCCGGCTGAAGAACCCGCCGTCGGCCGCCGTCATCGCCTGCATCCGGTCGCTGACGATCATCCACGCACTGCCCTGCGTGAGCAGCGCGAAGACGAACAGCACGGCGGCCGTCGTCAGCAGCGGCCCGCTCCAGCCCCCGTACACGCCGAAGACCAGCCGCGCCGCGTCCATGAACCCGCCGATGCCCGTCACCTGCCCGGCCGGCGCCGCCGAGAGGATCGCCAGTACGGGAATCAGATAGCAGCACGTCGCGATCAGCCCGGAGATCCCGATGGAGACCGGGACGTCCCGCTGCGGATCGTGCATCTCGTCGCCCGCCGCGTTCGGCGCCTCGAAGCCGACATACGCGAAGAGCAGCACCGGCACCAGACCCAGGAAGCCGACCGCGGAGGGGGCGAAGGAGGCGTGGTCCAGGCCGTGGAAACCGTGCTCGACGCCGTACGCCACGGCCGTGCCGGAGAAGACGGCGAGCGCCAGCACCTTCGCCGCCGCGCCCGCCGTCGTGATCCACTTGCCACGCCGCAGCGACACGATCGCGGTGAGGATCGCCGCCCAGATGAACAGCAGCTTGAAGGCGTAGTCGGCCACCGTCCCGGAGCCGAGCGGGGAGACGAAGCCGTCCCAGGACTCGGCGGCCACGAAGACCAGCGAACCGCCGAGCCACACCGGATTGGTGACCCAGTAGAACAGGGTGGTGAGCGCCGCGGCGGTACGCCCGAACGCCAGCTTCACCCAGACGTACGGGCCGCCCTCCTGCGGAAAAGCCGCCCCCGTCTCGGCGAAGACCAGCGCGTACGGCAGCAGGAAGCCCACCGCGATCGCGGCGATCCAGGTGACGGCCTCGCCCCCGCCCGCGGCGATCTGCCCCAGCACGTCGAAGGAGATGACGGCCGCCACACCCATCGCCATGATGTCGAACCGGCGCAGGCTGCGGTGCAGATGGGGGACGGTCTCAGGGGCAGGCGGAGGAGGTGGTGGTGCGGGTGCGGATCTGGTGGGTGGTACGGACACGGCAGTGCGCCCTTCCAGTCGTGGCCGGTTGCGGAGGAGTGGATCAGTCCCGGATCTCGCCGGTCGGCAGGGTGCGGGCGAGCACCGACCGCATCGCGGTCACCGTTTCCTTCACCTCCGCCTCCGTCATGATCAGCGGCGGGGACAGCACGATGCTGTGCGCGGAGTCCCGTACGATCACGCCCGTCTCGCGCCGGATCACATCGTGCGGCATCCGCTCGGGCCGCACCGGCAGCGGCGCGCGCGTCTTCTTGTCCGCGACCAGCTCGACGGCCAGCATCATGCCCACCGACCGCACCTCGCCGACCACCGGCAAGTCGCCCAGCTGCGCCTGGAGTTCGCCGTGCAGCGCACCCCCGATCTCCACCGCGCGGGCCAGCAGCCCCTCCCGCTCGATGATGTCGAGGTTCGCGAGCGCCACGGCCGCGGCCACCGGATGGCCGTTGTACGTGTAGCCCATCGGGAAGCCGTGCTCGCGCAGCAGCTGCTCCGCCACGTGGTCCCCGACCAGCAGCGCACCCAGCGGCGTGTAGCCGGACGTGATGCCCTTGGCGGTGACGATGATGTCCGGCGTGACCCCGAAGTGCTGGGCCGCGAACCACTCGCCGACCCGCCCGTACGCCGTCACCACCTCGTCGAAGATCAGCAGGATGCCGTGCCGGTCCAGCACCTCGCGCACCCGCGGCCAGTAGTCCGCCGGCGGCACCAGCATCCCGCCCACGCCCATGATCGGCTCGCCGATCATCGCCGCGATGTTGCCGGGCCCGATCTCCGCGATCCGCTCCTCCAGCTCCCGGATCAGGAAGTCGCACGGGTCCTCGCCGCCGTACAGCTCGCTGCGGTACGGCCACGGCGGCGTCAGGTGGCTGACGTGCGGCATCATCGGCGCGAACCCCTCGTGGTACAGCGGAAAGCCGGTCGCCGAGCCGCCGCCGTAGCCGATGCCGTGGTAGGCCTTGTCCCGCGCGAGGATCCATGTGCGCGAGGACTCGCCGCGCCGGTGGTGGTAGTAGCGCGCCATCTTGATCGCGGCCTCGTTGCCCTCCGAACCGCCGGAGGTGAAGTACACATGGCCCAGGCCCTCGGGCGCGAGCGAGGTCAGCCGGGTGGCCAGCTCGATCGCCCGGTCGTTGGAGAACTCCCAGAAGCTGGTGAAGTACTCCAGCTTCCGCATCTGCTCGGCGGCGGCCCGTGCCACCTCCTCGCGGCCGTGCCCGATCTGCGCGAGCCAGAGCCCGCCGGTGGCGTCGAGATACGAGCGGCCCTCGGCGTCGGTGAGCCGGCAGCCGGAGCCCTCGGTCATCACGACGCGCTCCTCGACGGAGGAGGGGAGGTACGGGTGGATGATCCGGGCCCGGTCGGCGGCGGCGAGTTCGGCGTGGTTCATGCTGTCCCCTTCGGAGGTTCGGTGGTCGTGGTCGTCGTCGTGGTCATGGTCAGTGCGGTCAGCGCGAGCGTCTGCGCGGTCGCGACCAGGTCGCTGACCTCGATGTATTCGTCAACGGTGTGGAGAGTGGGGGAGCCGTCCGGACGGGTGGCCGTCGGGCCCAGGCACACGGCCGGGGTGCCACCGAAGCGGGTCAGGGTGGCGGCGTCGGTCCAGGACGGCTCGCCGACGACGCGGGGGGCGCGGCCGAGACCGCCCGCCGCCCCGGTCAGCGCGGCCACCAGAGCGTGATCACCCGGTACTTCCGCGGGCGCCAGCTCCGTGTCCCAGGCGAAGACCGGCGGATGCGCGGCCAGCCACCCGTCGGCCCCGGTGGCCTTCCGTACGGTCTCCTCGATCTCCGTACGGACCCGGCTCGCCCAGCCGCCGCCGTCCGCCTGCACGGGCAGATACGTGACGTCCAGGCAGACCTCGCAGGAGGCGGGGTAGGTGACCCACCACTCGCCGCCCTTGATCATCGTGGGCACGATGGACGGCGGCGGGAGGAGCGGGTGGCGGTGCGCGGGGTCCGCCGCCCACTGCTCGCGCAGCTCCCGCACCGCGTCGAGCACCGGGAGCGTCTTCTCGATGGCGTTCACCGCGCCGCCCGCCCGCCAGTCGCCGGGCGGGAACTCGGCGTGCCCCGGCCGCCCCGCGACCGTGACCGTCCCGCCGAGGATGCCGCGCTGGGCGGTGACCACGTTCAGGTCGGTGGGCTCGGGCACGACGGCGGCGTCGGCGCGCACCCCGTATCCGACCGAGGCGAGCGTGCCCGCGCCGTTCCACTCCTCGTCGGTCGCCGTGTTGATCAGCAGATCGCCGGGCAGCCGGATGCCGAGCGCGGCCAGCGCCTCGGCGGCGACCACCGCGGCCGCGATACCGCCCTTCATGTCGCACGTGCCGCGCCCGTACAGCCGCCCGTCCCGCACCTCGGCCCGGAACGGATCGGAGGCCCAGTCGCCGCGCGGCTCGGCCGACACCACGTCGATGTGCCCGTTGAACAGCAGGCTGCGGCCCCCGCCGGTACCGGCGAACCGCGCCACGAGCTGCGGCCGTCCGTCGAAGCCCAGCCGCGGCGGGGTCTGCGGCGACTCCGGCAGGTCCCCGGGGCCCGGCGTCCACACGTCCACCGTCGCGCCCGCGGCACGCAGCCGCCCGGCCAGGAACTCCTGCAGGTCCGCCTCGTCCCGCGCCGGCTCGCCCGCCGACCCCCGTACGGTCGTGTCGAAGCCGACGAGGGTGGTGGTGAGCGCGACCAGGTCGTCGGCGCGCCGCGCGATCTCCTCGCACACCATCTGCTGACGATGCGTCATGCGTACTGGATCCATGTCGTCTTCAGCCCCGTGTACTTCGCGAACGAATGCAGCGACAGGTCGCGGCCGAAGCCGGACTGCTTGAAGCCGCCGAACGGCGTCACCGGGTCGAGCGCGTCCACCGTGTTCACCGACACCGTCCCGGCGTGCAGTGCGTCGCTCACGCGGTGGGCGCGCCCGATGTCCCGGGTCCACACCGAGGCGGCCAGCCCGTACGGCGAGTCATTGGCGAGCCGCACCGCCTCGGCCTCGTCCCCGAACGGCAGCACGGCCAGCACCGGGCCGAACAGCTCCTCGCGGGCCAGCGGCGCGTCCGGCGTCAGTCCGGTCACCACGGTCGGGTCGAGGTACGCGCCGGGGCGGTCAGGGCGGGTGCCGCCGCAGGCCACCGTCGCGCCCGCGGCTCGCGCGCTCTCCACCGCGCCCAGTACGCGGTTCGCCTGCGCCTCGTCGACCAGCGGACCGAGCACGGTCGCGGGGTCGAGCGGATCGCCGGGCCGCCACTGCCGTACGTGGTCGACGACCCGGGCGGTGAACTCCTCCGCGATGGAACTCTCCACCAGCAGGCGGGTGTTGGCGGAGCAGACCTGGCCCGAGTTGTACAGGAAGCCCCAGGCGGCCTTCTCGGCGGCGGCCTCCAGGTCGGCGTCGGCGAAGACCAGGTTCGGGCTCTTGCCGCCGCACTCGGGCCAGACCTGCTTGAGGTTGGACTCGGCGGCGTAGGAGAGGAAGAGCTTGCCGACGGCCGTGGACCCGGTGAAGGCGAGCACGTCGACATCGGGGTGGCGGCCGAGCCCCCGGCCCGCCTCCTCGCCGAAGCCCGGGACGACGTTCAGTACGCCGTCGGGGATGCCGGCCTCGGTCGCGAGCCGGGCGAGCAGCAGTGCGGAGAGCGGGGACTGCTCGGCGGGCTTCAGTACGACGCTGTTGCCTGCGGCCAGCGCGGGCGCCAGCTTCCAACTCGCCATGTCCAGCGGGAAGTTCCACGGCACCACCGCGCCGACCACGCCCAGCGGCACCCGGCGGACCGTCGCGAGGGTGCCCGGCGCGGTCGGTGCCACCTCGTCGTACAGCTTGTCGACGGCCTCCGCGTGCCAGGCGAAACAGCCGGCCGCGCCCGGTACGTCGACGGTGAGCGTCTCGGTGATGGGCTTGCCCATGTCCAGGGTGTCCAGCAGCGCCAGCTCCGCGCCGTGCTCCGTGATCAGCTCGGCGAGCCGGAGCAGCCGGCGCTTGCGCTCGCCGGGCGCGACCCTGGACCAGCGGCCGTCCTCGAAGGCGGCACGGGCGGCCCGCACGGCCGCGTCGACGTCCGCGGCGCCGCAGCGGGCGACGTCGGCGACGGTCTTACCGGTCGCGGGGTCGATGTCGGAAAAGGTGCGCCCGTCGGCGGCGTGGACGTACTCGCCGTCAATGAACGCCCTTGTCTCCGGCCGGAGTTGGGCGGCACGCTGCTGCCAGTCGTCGTGCGTGAGGGTGCTCATGGTGACTCCAGATCAGTGGGTGCCGGCATACGGGGGAGGGGCGGCCGCCGCGCCGGACGCGGCCCGCGCGGCGGCCCGTCGTATCCGCCGCCGCGCCGCGTACAGGTACACCGGCGTGGTGAAGAGCAGCCCGGCGAGCCAGCCGAGGTCGGTGTCGCCGAGGGCGTGGGCGAGCGGCCCGGTGTAGAGCGTCTGGGCCATGAACGGCACCTCGATCAGGATGCCGAGCAGGTAGACGCCGAGGGCCGTGGCGTTCCAGCGGCCGTAGATCCCGCCGTCCCGCGCGAAGAAGGACGGCACGTCGTACGCGCCGTGCCGGACGAGGTAGAAGTCGACGAGGTTGATGGCGGTCCAGGGGATCAGGACGTACTGCAGGAGGTAGATCAGGTTCAGATAGCTCGCCATGAAGGAGTCGGCGAAGGCGGCGGCCAGCACGAAGGACAGGGCGCCGAGGGCGAGCGAGAAGAGCGCGCGGAGCGCCGGGCCCGGCAGCCAGCGGTGCGCGAAGGTCTGTACGGCGGTGACCACGCACAGCGTCGCGCCGTACAGGTTCATGGAGTTGGTGAGCATGGTGACCGCGGCGAAGGACCACAGTGTGAGCTGTGCGAGCGGGCTGCCGAGCAGCTGCGACTGCGCGGCCACCGGGTCCTCGCCGCCCACCGCGAGGCCGACGGCGACGCCGACCAGCATCGGCAGGACGCTGCCGAGCACGCTGCCCCAGTACGTGCACCACAGCGTCGAGCGGACCCGGGCGCGGTCGGCGGGCATGTAGCGGGAGTAGTCCGAGACGTAGGGCGCGTACGCGATCTGCCAGAGCACGCCGACGGAGACCATGCCGAGGAAGCCGCCGAGCGAGAAGCCGCCGCGGGCCAGGAACCCGGCCGGCAGCCCGCCGAAGGCGATCCAGGCGGCGCCGACGAGCTGGACCGCGCCGAAGAGCCAGGTGGTCAGCCGGCCGATGCCGTGCATCAGGCGGTAGCCGACGACGGTGACGACGAGGCTGACCGCCGTGCCGAGCGCGATCCCGGCGTCGACGGGGACGGCCGGCAGCGCCTGCTCCAGCGACTGCGCGCCGAGCACCAGGTTGGAGGCGAAGAACCCCTGGTACATCACGACCACGACGAGGACCACGGCGAGCGCGCCGACGCTGCCGAACTGGCCGCGGCTCTGGATCATCTGCGGCACGCCCAGCTGCGGCCCCTGCGCGGAGTGCAGCGCCATCAGGAAGCCGCCGCCGAGGTGGCCGACGAGCAGCGCGAGCACGCTCCACACGAAGGACAGTCCGAAGACGGTGGGCGCGAGGGCGCCGGTGACCATGGTGAGCGGGCCGAGGTTGGCGGAGAACCAAATGGTGAACAGGTCGCGGGTGCGGCCGTGCCGTTCGTCGTCGGGGATGACGTCGATGGTGTGCCGCTCCACGGTGGCGTTCGCGTCGTTGTCCACGCCGCCTCCTGGCGGGAGAGTGGTGGGCGAAGCATTCTTTGAACCGAGATTCAAACTATGAGGCGCTAGTCTGTCAATGCATCGCGGGGAAGAAAGCGGCATTTGTTGAAGCGAGAAACGGGGAATTTACGGCATGGCAAGGACCAAGAACCAAGGCGCCCGCCGGGAAGCGCTCATCGAGGCGGCGGGCCGGGCGATCACCGGCCGCGGCCTGGCCGGCCTGCGGATCAAGGACATCGCGGCCGAGGCGGGAGTCTCCGCGGGCTCGGTGCTCTACTACTACCCCGAGCTCGACGACCTCGTCTTCGAGGTCCACCAGAGTGCGGTGGAACGCTATCTGACGGGCCGTCATGCCGCTGCCGACGGCGCGGGCGACCCGGTCGAGCGGCTGCGCGCGGCAGCGGCGACCGGCCTGCCGCGCGACAGCGACGACGCCACCCACCGGCTGCTGTACGAGCTGCACGGCCTCGCCGACCGCAGCCGCCAGCACGCGGCCCTGATGGCCTCGCTCTACGCCCGCGAGGCAGCGCTCTACACCACCCTCCTCGAACTGGGCGCCGTCTGCGGCGACTTCACCCTCGACCAGCCCGCCGCTGCCGTCGCCCGCGACCTGGTCGCCCTGGAGGACGGCTACGGCCTGCACATCATCAGCCGCAACCCCGCGGTGGACCACGCCGCGGCGCGCGACGCGGTCCTCCGCTACGCCCGTACGGTCACGGGGTGCGAGCGGCTGTGAGCCGCTCCCGCTGCCGGGGATCCGACGCCAGCGACACCCCCGTCAGCGCCAGCGCCACCGCGCCGTCCAGCACGGCGCGGTCGGCCTCCGGCGTGACGCAGTGCGCCGCGAACTCCTTCTGGTGATTCACCGCGGGCAGCGAACCGATGCCGATGTACGGATGGATCGCGGGCAGCACCCGCGAGACATTGCCCATGTCGGTCGAGGCACGGTTCATCCGCGCCTCGGGCGCGGACGGCGACGTGAACTTCCGCCCCACCGCCTCCGCGTGCGCCCGGTACAGCCCGAGCATCTCGTCATCCGTACGGAACTCCGCGTACGGCGGGCTCTCGTGCGCCACCGACAGCTCACACCCCGCCGCCAGCGCCCCCGCCTCGAAACACCGCTCGACACGCGGCCGCACGGCGTCCAACTCCTCCAGCGAGCCGGCCCGTACGTACCACCGCCCGCTGGTCCGCTCGGGAATCGCGTTCGGCGCCTCGCCGCCGCGCGTCAGCATCCCGTGCACCCGTACGGAGTAGGGGAGTTGCTGGCGGAGCAGGCCGATCGCGACCTGCGCGACGGTGAACGCGTCCGCCGCGTTGCGGCCCTGCTCCGGGTAGGCCGCGGCGTGCGCGGCCTTGCCCTCGTAGTCGATCCGCAGATGCGCCACCGCGTACGGCTCCGCCTCCGCGACGTCCACCGGGCCCGGGTGCACCATCATCGCCGCGTGCACCCCGGCGAACGCGCCCCGCTCCAGCATCAGGATCTTCCCGCCGCCGCCCTCCTCGGCCGGCGTGCCCAGCACCGTCACCGTCAGCCCGAGAGCGTCGGCGACCCGGGCCAGCCCGGCCGCGGCACCCACCGCCGAAGCCGCGATGATGTTGTGCCCGCAGGCGTGCCCCAGGCCCGGCAGCGCGTCGTACTCCGCGCAGAGCGCGAGGTGCAGCGGCCCCGAGCCGATCGTCGCGGCGAACGCGGTGGGCAGGTCGCAGATCCCGGGCGTGACCTGAAAGCCCAGGTCGGCGAGGGCGGACGCGGTCCAGTCGGCGGCCCGCTCCTCCTCCCACGCGACCTCGGGGTGGGCGTGGATACGGTGGCTGAGCGCGAGCAGGTTGTCGGCGGAGTCGGCGACAGCGCCGCGTACGGCGGCGTGCGCGGCCGTATCGGTGCCGCTCATGCCGGATCACCCGGTACGCCGTACCCAGGCGCCGCCCCCGGATCCAGCGCCCGCCGCACGTAGTCCGCCGCCTGCGGCTCCCACCGCTTCCACAGCGCCGCCAGCTCGGCGACCGGATCGCCGTCCGTCCAGTCCACCCGCAGATCGGTCACCGGCCACGGCACCTGGCCGCTGACCAGCAGCCCCGCCGAGTGCACTGGCCCCGCCTCGCCGCCCGCCGCCGCGCCAGCGGCCAGCGCGTCCACCAGCCGCTGCGCCAACGGGGCCGCGGGTTCGGCGGCGAAGGCGGCCAGCATCGCGGCGGGCACGCCCGGGTCGGCGAGCAGATTGCCCGCCGCGACCGCATCCGCGCCGACGGCCTGCGCGTGCACCCCGAGCGTGCGGTCCCCGGAGTACGCGGCGGGCTCCCCGGACGCGCCGATCGCCGTCAACTGTCGCCAGTCCACGTGCCGTACGGCCTGCGCGAGCCGCGCCATCGCGGTCCCCGCGTCCGTACCGCCCGCCAGCGCGTCCAGCAGCTCGGGGCCCAGCCGCGGGTCCGTCACGTTCTGCGAACAGGCGGCGCCGACCCCGGCGCGTACGTACGCACAGCGCGCGGCGACGGCGGGGGAGGAGGAGGACACCACGACTCCGAATTCCCCGGTACGGGGACAGCGTGCGGCAAGGGAGAAGGTCATCGGCGCTCCTTCGGGATCACGGCCGTGGCATCGATCTCCACCAGCCACTCGGGCCGGGCCAGTGCCGAGACCACCAGCCCGGTCGACACGTAGTGCACGCCCTTCAGCCAGCGCCCCATCACACGGTAGACCGGCTCGCGGAAGCGGATGTCCGTCAGATAGACAGTGATCTTGACGATCTCGTCAAGGCGGCTCCCGGACTCCTCCAGCAGCATCGCGATATTCGCCATGGCCTGCTCGGCCTGCGCCTCGACATCCCCCACGCCGACGTTCTCGCGGGTATCGAGGTCCTGCCCGATCTGGCCACGCAGATACACCGTGCCCTCGGCGACCACCGCCTGCGCGAGGTCGTTGGAGAGATCCTGTTCGGGATAGGTGTCGGCGGTGTTGAAGGGGCGAATGCGCCGATGCGTGGTCACTTGGTCCTCCCCAGCGTGCCGAGTACCTTGTCCGACAGCCCCGCCGCGTCCTTCACCAGGTCCAGCGGGCCGTCCCAGTCGAAGTTCCGGTACACCGCGCCGAGATGGGCGAACGGCGGCGACTGGGCGAACAGCTGGAAGGTGAGCCGGTGCCCTGCGTAGTCGGAGTTCAGCAGGTCACGGGCGTACGCGAGGAGCTTGCGGCGATCCTCGGCGACCCAGTGCTCGTTGACGGAGTAGAACTTCTCCAGCCAGGGCGCGGTGTCCGGGTGGTCGAAGGACGCCTTGTCCGGCGTGATGCAGATCTGTCCGCCGCACAGTTCGCGCGCGATGTGCATCATCTCGTGCAGCTGGGAGCAGGCGAGCACCCGCCCGGTGTAGAGCAGGGACTGATTCGGCATCAGCAGGCCACCGGGGCTCGGCTCCGCCATCGCCACCGCCGCCGTGAGGTGCGCGTTGATGCCCTCCCGGTAACAGGCCAGCGTCGCCAGCTTCTCCTGCACGGCCTGCTGCTTCTCCAGCCCGGTCTGCTTCACGTTCCACAGCGCCGCGCCGATCATCAGGTCCGCGAGCCGCAGATTGCGCTGGGTGAAGGCGTACGCGCTGTAGCGGTGCAGGGTCGCGCGGATGAAGGTGGCCGCCTTGGTGTCCCGGTAGAACAGCACGTTCTCCCAGGGGATCTCGACATCGTCGAAGACGACGAGGGTGTCCACCTCGTCGAAGCGGTTGGCGAGCGGGTAGTCCTCGGCGGGCGCGCGGCCCGCGAAGCCCGTACGGCAGATGTACTTCAGCCCTGGGGACCCCATGTCGAGCATGAACCCGAGGGCGTAGTCGGAGAGTTCGGAGTCGCCCCAGTTGGCGATCGTCGGCTTGGTGAACGCCTGGTTGGCGTACGCGGCGGCGGTCTCGTACTTGGCGCCGCGCACCACGATCCCGCCGTCCGTCTCCTTCACGACATGCAACAGCATGTCCGGGTCCTGGTCCTGCGGGCGCTTGGAACGGTCGCCCTTGGGGTCGGTGTTGGCCGACACGTGGAACGGGTCGCCGAAGCACGCCTTGTCGATGTGGCGCTTGACGTTGTCGCTGTACGCCGGGTTGATCGCGTCCAGTACGTCCTGCCCGTCGATCAGCGACCACACCTCGCCGATCGTCTCGTCACCGACCCGCGTCACCACCCCGCCGACATCCGTCAGCACGGCATCGGTCGCGGCCCGCTTGGCGGCCCAGTCCTCCTGTGTGCGCGGCGGCTTCTGCTGGATCGCGTTGACCTCGCCGGTGTCGGGGTCGGCATACGTCATGACCCCACGGCTGTCCGGCTCGTGAGCCATGTCGTAGATGCGGGCCCGGATGTCGACCAACGGCTTGAAGGCGGGGTGTGCGGTGACATCGGCGACCTTCTCGCCGTTGATCCACACCTCCCGGCCGTCGCGGATCGACTCCCGGTACTGCTCCCCGGTACGGATCATGCGGGTGCTCCTTAGGAAGAGGGGGGCTAGAGCGGGCGGTGCGCGCCGTAAGCGCGGGCGTGGTGTACGAGCGGCGCGGCATCCGTCACGGCGGAGGCGAGCACCTCGCCGAGGAGGATGCGGTGCGTACCGTGCTCGTACGCGTCGGCGAGCCGGCAGTCGAAGGCGGCGGCCGCATCGGCCAGGGTGGGCGCGCCGGTGTGCAGCGGGAGCCAGCGCGCGCAGCCGAAGTCGTAGGGTTCGTACGGGGATTCGCCGTCCGCGGGCCGGCCGGCGAACACGTCCGAGACGTGGGCCTGTTCCACGGCGAGGACGTTGACGGAGAAGACACCGTTGCGTACGGCCGCGTCCGCGAGCGGGCTGCGGCGGTTTACACACACCAGCAGCGACGGCGGGTCAGCGGACACCGAACTCATGGCGCTGACCGTCTGCGCGAAGCGTCCGGCCGCTCCATCGGTGGCGACCACGGTGACGCCGGTGGCGGCATTGCCCATCGCGGCGACGAAGTCCGCGCGGGCCGTCCGGGGATCCACCGTGTCGTCCAGAGTGAGGGTCATCATCAGCCTCCCGAGGCGTGCGGGCTCTGCTGAGACACGACTATGGGTGCCCGCTCTACATCCGTAAAGCAGAGGTTTTCGACCTACTGCATCGGTTTTGCAGATGCTTCGGCTCGGGGCAGGTCAAGCCCCCAGCGCCGCCCGGCACACGGCCGCGAACGCCTGGGCGCGGCCCGTCGGGCGGATGCCCGCGAGGCGGGCCAGCACCACCGGCAGGGCGGGCAGCGGATCGGTCAGCCGCAGCGCCACCGCCCGCCCGCCGTCGTACGTCGCGTCGTGCACCGGCCGCTGGTTGAGGATCGCGAAGCCGTGGCCCGCCGCCACCATCGCGCGCACTGTCTCGTAACTCGTACTGCGGTGCCGCACCCTGGGCTCGACGCCCGCCTTCAGGAACAGCGAGCGGAAGTAGTCCCGGCTCAGCGGCAGATCGAGCAGGATCATCGGCTCCGCCGCCAGGTCCGCCAGCCGCACCGAACCGGCCCCCGCCAGCGGATGGTCCGGCGGCACCAGCGCGTACGGCGGCGCCACCGCCAGCACCTCCCGCTCGATGTCCGGGTCCAGCCCCAGGTCGTACAGGAGCGCCAGCTCGCACGTGCCGCCGCGCAGATCCTCCTGCACCGCCCGGATGTCGCCCTCGGTGACCTGCACCCGCACCGCGGGGTGCGCCTGCCCGAACTCCCGCAGCAGCCGCGGCAGACAGAACGGCGCCAGCGTCTGGAAACAGCCCACCGCCAGCTCGCCCACCAGCTCCGTACCGAGGCTGCGCGCCGCCTCCGTCAGGTCCTCGGCGTGCGTGAGGAAGCCGCGCAGCTCGTGCAGGAACCGCTCGCCGGCCCGGGTCAGCGACAGCCCCTTCGCGTGCCGCCGGATCAGCAGCTGCACCCCCAGCTCACGCTCCAGATGCGTCACCGCTGTCGAGATCGCCGACTGCGAGACACTGATCCGCTGGGCGGCCGCGGTCATGCTGCCGAGCTCCGCCGCGGCCATGAAGTACCGCAGCTGTACGAGGGTGAAGTTCGCGTCCTTGGGCATGACCGGATCCTGCCATCCCCGCTGCATCGGTTCATCAGATGGAGGAGCGCGGATTTCTCTGATTGACCGGATCATCGAGGCTGCCCGAGACTCCCTGCCATCACACGTCAGGCGAGGAGACGCCCGTGACCGAACCCTCAGACGCGCTCGAACAGCACACCATCGACCACGTCCCCGAAACCGAACGGCACGGCCGCGCCCGCGACCTGTTCACGATGTGGTTCGGGACCAACATCGCGCCGTTGCCGCTGGTCACCGGCGCCATGGGCGTCCAGGTCTTCCATCAGTCCTTCGTCTCCGCGGTCCTCGCGATCGTCGTCGGCCAGCTCGTCGGCGGCGTCTTCATGGCATTGCACTCGGCGCAGGGGCCGCAGCTCGGCGTGCCGCAGATGATCCAGAGCCGCGCGCAGTTCGGCTCGGTGGGCGCGCTGCTCATCGTGGTCGTCGCCGCCGCGATGTACGTGGGGTTCTTCGCCTCCAACATCGTGCTGGCGGGCAAGTCGCTGCACGGCCTCGCGCCCGCCGTCCCGGTCGACGCGGGAATCCTGCTCGGCGCGGCCGGCTCGGCGGCCATCTGTCTGATCGGCTACCGCCTGATCCATCACCTCAACAAGATCGCCACCGTCGTCCTCGGCCTCGGCATCCTCGCCGGGCTCGCGGTGGTCATCGCGCGCGGCCTGCCCGAGGACTTCCTCACCCGCGGCTCCTTCACCTTCGCCGGCTGGCTCGCCACCGTCTCGCTCAGCGCCCTGTGGCAGCTGGCGTTCGCCCCGTACGTCTCGGACTACTCGCGCTACCTGCCGCGCACGGTCCGCACCGCGAGCACCTTCTGGGCCACCTACTGGGGCTCCTGCCTCGGCTCCGCGCTGCCCTTCCTCGCCGGTACGGTCGTCGCGCTGGTCAGCCCCGACCCGGACGCGGTCGCCGGATTCCACGACGCGGCCGGCGCGTTCGGCCCGGTACTGCTCCTGCTCTTCCTCGTCAGCGTGATCAACCACAATGCGCTCAACCTCTACGGCGCCGTCCTCTCGATGATCACCATCGGGCAGACCTTCCGGGCCCGCTGGCAGCCGCGCCTCCTCGCGCGCGGCGCCGTCTCCGCCCTGGTCCTCGCGATCGCGCTGGTCATCGCCCTCGGCCTGTCCAGCGACTTCGTGAACCACTTCGTCAACCTGGTCCTCGTCCTCCTGGTCGTCCTCGTCCCCTGGACCGCGATCAACCTCATCGACTTCTACCTGCTGCACCGCGGTCGCTACGACTTCGACGCCCTCTTCGCCCCGGACGGCGGCCGCTACGGCCGCTTCAACCCGGTCGCGCTCGGCTCGTACGCCCTCGGCATCGTCGTACAGATCCCGTTCCTCGCCACCGACCTCTACACCGGACCGCTCGCCGCGCGCCTCGGCGGCGCCGATCTGTCCTGGCTGGTCGGCCTGATCGTCACCGCGCCGCTGTACTACCTGTGGGCCCGCGCGCGGCACGGCGTGGGGGAGGGGGACGTGGACCTGGACAGTACGGACGATCCGCTCGTGGCCCTGTCCGGCGGGCAGCCGGAGAGTTAGGCTGCGGCCCGCCCGGAAGCCGATCTTCGCAAGCCCTTGGAGGTGCCATGGAACTCAACCTCCACCGGCTGTGGATCTTCATGCAGGTCGTCGAGCACCAGGGCTTCTCCGCCGCCGCGCAGAAGCTGTACATGAGCCAGCCCTCGGTCTCCAACCAGGTGCGCAAGCTCGAACAGTCGCTGCGCGTCACGCTCGTGGACCGCTCGGGGACCCGCGCCCGGCCGACCGCCGAGGGCGAGGTGCTCGCCGAGTACGGCAAGCGGGTCTTCCTGCTCGCCGAGGAGGCGGTCGCGGCCGTGCAGCAGGTCAGCGGGCTGGCCACCGGCCGGCTGCTGGTCGGCGGCTCGACGACCGTCGGCACGTATCTGCTGCCCGCGCTGCTGGCCCGGTACCGGGAACGGCACCCCGCCATCGAGTGCGACATCTTCGTCGGCAACGGCGAGGCGGTGCAGGAGCAGCTGCTGGGCGGCGGCATCGGGATCGCGGTGGTGGCCGGCAGCCCGCACGGCGACCGGCTCGTCGTGGAGACCGTGCTGGACGAGCGGCTGGTACTGGTCGCGGCCCCCGGCCACCGGCTCGCGGGCGCCGCCGAGGTGACGCCCGCGGAGCTGGCCGGGGCGCGGTTCCTGCTGCGCGAGCCGGGCTCCCAGACCCGCAGCCTCCAGGAACAGGTGCTCGCCGACTGGGCGCTGGAGGACGTGCCGCGCGCGGACATCTGGGGCCCGGAGGCGGTGAAGCAGTGCGTGGCCGCCGGGCTGGGTCTCGCGCTGATCTCCGAGCACGCGGTGGGGGAGGACGTACGGGCCGGCCGGCTGGCCGTACTGCCCGTCGTGCCCGCGCCGGAGCCCCGGCCGGTCAGCCTGGTGCACCGCAGGGACCGGCTGCTGTCCCCGGCGGAACGCGCCTTCCTCACGCTGCTGCGTGAACTGCGTCACTGGCCGGGGGAGTTGCCCGGCCCGGGAACCGCCGGTACGGACGAGTAATCCGCGGTACGGACGAGTAACGGCCGGTCGGAGACAGTGTCGTGCGCCACCCACCGCCCTTATCCGGCCGTCACCCCGTGCCTTCCGCCTCCGGTGGCCGTTTGCTCCCGTCCGGGCCGTGATCAGCCCATGTGCCGTGTGGAGGGCGTTTCGGGAGGGTTCCGCGGCGCTTGCGCCGCGGCCGAGGTCAGCGGGTCGGCGACCGGCTCGTAGCGGGGCGTGATCAGGGTGGCACGCGCTGCCATCGAAGAGGTGTGCGCCCGCGTGCAGGTGCATCCATGCACCCACCCACGTGGATGCAATATTGCACTTTTCGCTGGCCGGGCGGAGCGCACGTGCTGCTCGGACGGCATGTGACACCCAGTGCCACCCGGGCCCCCGGTACCTGACCGTCCGCCCTGCATGAGCAAACGCATATGGTCGCGCAACGCGCGTATACCCAAGGGTCGGCAATGTGACCGGATCGGAGTGTGCGCAGAAGCGAACGAGCCGCCAGAGTTACCGAACCAATCACGGCAGGACCGAAGTCCGCCCCTGGGGAGGGGGCGCACCGAGTGGTCCCGCCATTGACAGATGGGGTGGGCAGAGAAATGTGGGCTGTGATGGTGCGGTGAGGGCGCTGCAGGTGAGGCAGGGTGACCTGGTGCTCATTCAGGGCCGTTGGCGGCAAGTCCAGTCCGTTAGAGCGGATGTGCGGGCGATGGGGGCGACGGCCGTGGTGCTCGTCTTCGATCGCGGTTCGGTGGCACGGGTCCGTGCCGCCGACGCACTGGCAGTACAGCGCGGTGGCAAGCACCCGCGGTCAGAGGCGCCGTGCGCGAGCATACGAAGCATCCCGGCACGGCGCACCGGCCTGGCCGGCGAGGGCCGCTGACCGATCCGCGGACCCGACCGGCGTCCGGAGACGGCCTCTGCTCCACCGTCTCCGGACGCCGAGTCATGCCCGGCGCCACCGTGTCCCGACGTCGCGCCGTGCCCGGCACCACCGGTGAGGTCGGCAGCCGAGCACACCCGCGTGTACCTGACACCGACAGCCGCGCTCTAGAATGGCCCCTCGGCCGCGTCGGCGCGGGCCCGCGGCCGAGACCCCGTATCGCCGCACGAGCCTGCCCTCCGACGTACGCCCCGCCGCCCAGCCGTACGCACGACAGAGCAGGACGCATGCCGAACCACCCCGCGCCAGCGGTCAAGGACGCCCAGCCGGGCGCATCGGAGACCACCACCGACGCCTACGCCCGCAAGGCGGTACTCGCCTCCGCCGTCGGCTACGGCCTGGAGGGCTTCGACCTCCTCATCCTCAGCTTCGCCCTCTCCGCGATCACCGCCGGGCTGCACCTGACCTCCGCCCAGGCCGGATCGCTCACCACGATCACCCTCATCGGCTGCGTCGCCGGCGGGCTCCTCTTCGGTCTGCTCTCCGACCGCCTCGGCCGTATCCGCGTCCTGACCTGGTCGATCATCCTCTTCGCCGTCTTCACCGGCGTCACCGCGATCGCCCAGGACTTCCCCCAGCTCGCCGCCTCCCGCTTCCTCGCCGGCATGGGCATCGGCGGCGAGTTCGGCATCGGCATGGCACTGGCCGCCGAGGCGTTCCCCAGCCGCAAACGCGCCCGCGGCACCTCCTACGTCGGTCTCGGCTGGCAGACCGGCGTCCTCGCCGCCGCCCTGCTCTCCGCCCCCGTCATCAACGCCTGGGGCTGGCGCGCGCTCTTCGCCCTCGGCGTGCTGCCCGCGGTCGCGGCCTTCCTCTTCCGCCGCACCATGCACGAGCCCGCCGCGTTCACTGCCGCGAAGAGTGCCGAGCGCCCGGCCACCGCGCCGCTGCGCTCCCTGGTCGCCACCCCCGCCGCGCGCCGCTCGACCCTCGGCGTGCTCGTCCTGACCTCGGTACAGAACTTCGGCTACTACGGCATCATGACCTGGCTGCCGAGCTACCTCTCCCAGCAGTTCGGCTACAGCCTCACCAAGTCCGGCGCCTGGACCGCCGTCACCGTGCTCGGCATGGCCTGCGGCATCCTCGCCTTCGGCCACCTCGCCGACCGCATCGGCCGCCGCCCCACCTTCTGGATCTTCCAGGCCGGCTCGGTCGTCACGGTCCTCGCGTACGCCACCCTCGCCACGCCCACCGCACTCCTCATCGGCGGCGCGGTCATGGGCGCCTTCGTCAACGGCATGACCGGCGGCTACGGCGCGCTCATCGCCGAGCTGTACCCGACGCACGCGCGCGCCACCGCGCAGAACGTCCTCTTCAACGTCGGCCGCGGCATCGGCGGCCTGGCCCCGCTCGTCGTCGCCCTCGTCGCCGGCTCGTACGGCTTCCAGAAGGCGATCGCCCTGCTCGCCGTCATCTACGTCCTGGACATGGCCGCGATGCTGCTGATCCCGGAACGGAAGGGCGCCGAGCTGGACTGAGGGGCTTGCCCACAATCCAGCCCGTCCGGCGATCGCTGACCTATTTCAGCCTGTCCGACGATCGCTGACCTATTTCAGCCCGTCCGGCGTTTGAGGACCGGGGGCCCGGGGGCAGCGCCCCCGAAGCACCCCGGCGCGGCCGTCACCCGCCCCAGGTCCCACCCAGCCGCGGCGCCAGCCAAGACGGCGCCTCCGCCCGGAACCGGGCACCCGGCAAAGCCCCCGACCCCGCCGGTACGAGTCCCAACAGCGGCGCCCCCGCCGACTCCGGCAGATCCTCGATGTTGCAGCGCGACGCCAGGTCAGGATCGGCGGGCCAGCTGCCGATCACCACACCCGGCGTCGCGATGCCCGCCGTACGCAACGCATGCGCCGTCAGCGCGGTCGCGTTGAGCGTGCCGAGACCCGCCTGCGCGACCATCAGCATCGGTGAGCCGAGCGCCTTCGCCGCGTCCGCGAGCGTCGCGCCGGTCTCGTCGAAGCGGACCAGCAGCCCGCCCGCGCCCTCCACCAGCACCACGTCGTGCTCGGTGGCCAGCTTGGTCGCCGCCTCGGCGATCTCGTACGGGCGTACCGGCGGCAGCCCGGCCCGCCGTGCCGCGGTCGCGGGCGCCAGGGGCTCCGGATAGCGGGCGAGTTCGGCGGTGGTCACCGCGTCACCGGCCAGCCGGGCCACCTCCGCCGCGTCGCCCGGCTCGTCCGGCGCGACCCCGGTCTGGGCGGGCTTGAGCACCGCGACCGACCGGCCGCGGGCCAGCTCGGCCGCGGCGATCGCGGCGCTGGTGACCGTCTTGCCGATCTCCGTGCCCGTGCCCGTGATGAACAGCACCGACATGATGTACGCGTCCTCCTCAGCCCTCGCGCGCGGCAGCGCACACCGCGGCACAGATACGGGCGATGTCCTCGTCGCCGGTGATGTACGGCGGCATCGTGTAGATCAGATCGCGGAACGGCCGCAGCCACACGCCCGCGCCGACGGCGGCCCGGGTCGCGGCCGTCATGTCGATCGCGTGGTCGAGCTGGACGACGCCGATGGCGCCCAGTACCCGTACGTCCCGGACGCCCGGGATCGTCCTGGCCTGCGCCAGTCCGTCCCACAGGCCGGTCTCGATCCGCTTGACCTCCTGCTGCCAGTCCTGCGCGAGCAGGACGTCCAGCGAGGCGTTGGCGACCGCGGCGGCCAGCGGGTTGGCCATGAACGTCGGCCCGTGCGCGAGCACCGGCACCTCGCCCCGGGAGATCCCGTCCGCCACCCGCGGCGTGCACAGCGTCGCCGCCATGGTCAGATAGCCGCCGGTCAGCGCCTTGCCGACGCACATCACGTCCGGTACGACGCCCGCGTGCCCGGCCGCGAACAGCTCGCCGGTCCGGCCGAAGCCCGTCGCGATCTCGTCGAAGACCAGGAGCACGTCGTGCGCGTCGCACGCTTCCCGCAGTACCCGCAGATACGCGGGGGAGTGGAAGCGCATGCCGCCCGCGCCCTGTACGACCGGCTCCACGATGACCGCGGCCAGCTCGTCGGCATGGCGGCCGATCAGCTCCCGCAGGTGGTCCGCGTACGCCTCGTCCAGCGGTGCGTCGAACCCGCCCGGCGGCTCGTCGGCGAAGACCTGCCGGGGCAGTACGCCCGACCACAGGTCGTGCATCCCGCCCTCCGGGTCGCACACCGACATCGGCTGCCAGGTGTCACCGTGGTAACCGCCGCGCCAGGTCAGCAGCCGCTGCTTGGCCGGGCGGCCGAGCGACCGCCAGTACTGCAGGCACATCTTGGCCGCGACCTCGACCGAGACGGACCCGGAGTCGCACAGGAAGACGTGCTCCAGGTCGCCCGGCGCGATGTCGGCGAGCCGCTGGGCGAGCCGGACGGCGGGCTCGTGGGTGAGCCCGCCGAACATCACATGGCTCATCCGGTCCAGCTGGCCGCGTGCTGCCTCGTTCAGTACCGGGTGGTTGTAGCCGTGGATCGCCGACCACCACGACGACATGCCGTCGACCAGCTCGGTGTGACCCTGCACCGGCTCGGCGGTCCGCAGCCGGACCCCGGCCGCCGACTCGATCACCAGCGGGTCGTCCTTGCCGGGCATCGGGCCGTACGGGTGCCATACATGCTGCCGGTCCAGGGCCAGCAGGTCGTGCACGTGCATCGGCTCGGCCTCAGGCATTGGGCGGCAGGTCGGTACCGGCGCCGCGGCGGCGCACCGAGACCAGGTCCGTACGGGCACCGTCAGCGTCCGGCGCCTCGGCCACCGCACCGGCCGCGACCGGCTCGGGCTCGGCGGCGACCGGCTCGGATCCCGCGTCACCGCACGGCGCGCAGCCACCGTCACCGTGCCCGCCGCAGCCACTCGACTCCTGGCCCGCGTGGCTGCCGCAGCCCCCGGCGGCGGCCAGGGCGTCGGCGCGGTGCGCGGGCAACGTCGTGGTGCCGGCGCCCTCCACCTCGAACCCGGCGTCCGCGATCATCGCCAGGTCGTCCTTGCCGGCCTGGCCCTCGCTGGTGAGGTAGTCGCCGAGGAAGATGGAGTTGGCCAGGTGCAGCGCGAGGGGCTGCAGGGTGCGCAGGTGCACCTCGCGGCCGCCGGCCAGCCGTACTTCGACATCAGGGCAGACGAAGCGGACCATGGCCAGGATGCGCAGGGCGCGCTGCGGGGTGAGGTTCCACTCCTTGGCCAGCGGGGTGCCCTCGAAGGGGATCAGGAAGTTGACCGGTACGGAGTCCGGGTCCAGCTCGCGCAGCGAGAAGACCACGTCGACCAGGTCCTCGTCGCTCTCGCCCATGCCCGCGATCAGGCCGGAGCAGGCGGACATGCCGGCCGCCTGGGCCTGCTGGACGGTGGAGACGCGGTCGGCGTAGGTGTGCGTGGTGGTGATCTGGCCGTACGTCGCCTCGGACGTGTTGAGGTTGTGGTTGTACGCGTCGGCGCCCGCGTCCCGCAGCCGCGACGCCTGGCCGTCGGAGAGCAGCCCGAGACAGGCGCACACCTCGACGCCCTCGTTCTGTTCCTTGATGGCCGAAATGGTCTGCGAGACGCGGTCGACGTCCTTGTCCGTCGGGCCGCGGCCGCTGGCGACCAGGCACACCCGCTTGGCGCCGCCCGCGACACCGGCGGCGGCCGCCTCGGACGCCTCGTCGGGCTTGAGCCAGGTGTACTTGAGGATCTCGGCCTTGGAGCCGAGTCGCTGGGAGCAGTACGAGCAGTCCTCCGGGCACAGGCCCGACTTGAGGTTGACCAGATAGTTCAGCTTCACCCGCCGCCCGAACCACTGGCGGCGGACCTTGCCCGCCGCCGCTACGACGTCGAGCAGCTCGTCATCGGATGTCGCCAGTACGGCGAGTGCCTCTTCGCGGGTCGGCGACTCGCGCCGCAGACCCTTCTCCACCAGAGCGTTCAGCAGGTCCATGGCGAAGATCCTGTCTTACGGCACCGCTCGCGGCCAAGGAGGATTCCCACAACGCCGCTGGTTGGGGGTGTGTGTATCGCCACACCGTAAGCAGGCGTAACGACCGCTAACGTCTATCGACAGCCAACAAACCCGAGGAAGCCGATGCCTGCCGATCCCGCCGCCGCCCAGCCCGGTAACGACCCCTTCGCCTGGATCGACGAGGCGCGCGAGCGGCGTCGCGGCGCCGGGCTCGTACGGACGCTGAACCCGCGCCCGGCCGACTCCGCGCTCCTGGATCTGGCGAGCAACGACTACCTGGGCCTCGCCCGGCATCCCGAGGTCACCCGGGCCGCCGCGGCCGCCGCGCACCGCTGGGGCGCAGGCGCGACCGGCTCCCGCTTGGTCACCGGCACCACCGAACTGCACGCGCAACTCGAACGCGAACTGGCCGAATACTGCGGTTTCGAGGCCGCACTGGTCCTCTCCTCGGGCTACGCGGCCAACCTCGCAGCCGTCACCGCGCTCACCGCGCCCGGCTCCCTGGTCGTCTCCGACGCCGGCAACCACGCCTCGCTCATCGACGGCTGCCGCCTCTCCCGCGCCCGTACGGCCGTGGTCCCGCACAGCGACCCCGAAGCCGTGCACAAGGCCCTGGACGCCGCCCGCGCCGAACCCGACTACGAAGGCCGGGCCGTGGTCGTCTCCGACTCGGTCTTCTCGGTGGACGGGGACGCGGCACCGCTGGCCGGGTACGTCACTGCCTGCCGCGCGCACGGCGCCGCGCTGCTGGTGGACGACGCGCACGGGCTGGGCGTGCTGGGTGAGGGCGGGCGCGGCGCGTTGTCGGCCGCGGGCCTGGCGGGGGACCGGGACGTGGTGGCCACCATGACGCTCTCCAAGTCCCTGGGCAGCCAGGGCGGTGCGGTACTGGGCCCGGCGAAGGTCATCGAGCACCTGGTCAACACGGCCCGTACGTTCATCTTCGACACGGGTCTGGCGCCGGCCGCCGCCGGTGGCGCGCTCGCCGCGCTCCGGCTGCTCCGCCGCGAGCCGCAGCGCGCGGACCGGGCCCGTGCCGTGGCCCGCGAACTCCACCGCCGACTGACGGCGGGGGGACTGTCGGCCGTTCTTCCGGACGCCGCGGTGGTCTCCGTGCGGGCTCCCTCGCCCGAGCAGGCCGTGCGGTGGGCGGCGGACTGCCGTGCGGCGGGTCTGGTGGTCGGCTGTTTCCGTCCGCCGTCCGTTCCCGACGGTATTTCCCGGCTCCGGCTGACCGCCCGCGGAGATCTGACCGACCGGCAGATTGACGAAGCGGTCGGTGCGATCCTTTCGACCGCACCGACCGCTTGACCGAATTCCCCGGAACCGGTGTCCGAATTTTATTCTTGAACCGTTTCCGGGAAGGGCTGGATCAGCCCTCCTTTGTGGGCCGACCGATGTGCAGGGCGTCGACAAAAGCCCGCCATGCAGGGACCGCGAAGAGCAACGCCGGTCCCGAAATGTCCTTCGAGTCGCGCACGGCGAGAGTTTCACCGTTGACCCGGGCGGTCTCGACGCAGTTGTTCATTCCCGTGCTGCGCGTGCTGCGCACCCAGCACGCGCCCGCAAGGGCCGTGCTGGCGGGTACGTACCGCGGCGATGCCGTCATAGTGGAGCCTCCTCAACGCGCCCGGACCAGGCCGTCAGGCATCTGCGGTCCGGGCAATCAAAGCCGATGATTCCTCGCATGAGAGAGCGTGCCCCCGCAGCGTGTCGAATGCATCGCTGTACGCCCTGAGGTCCTCTTTGCGTTCGAGGTAGAGGCTACTCGTCAAATGGTCGAGAACCACCACATCCAAGTCAGCAATGAGCGGAAAGGAGAAGATAACGAAAGGGCCGGTGATGCCGATGTGGACCCCGGCAGTGAACGGCAGCACCTGCAGTCGCACGTGCGGCAGTTCCATGACCTTGAGGAGATGCCGCAATTGGGCTTTCATCACCTCTGGACCACCCGCCGGACGGCGTAGTACCGCCTCGTCCAACACGGCCGAAAGTTTCAGCGGAGGGTCCCCCTCCAGAACGCTCTGCCGCGCTATGCGGACCTCGACGAGTGCATCGATTCTGCTCTGGGGCAGGTCGGCCAGCGCGGCCCGGGTGACGGCGCGCGCGTAGTCCGGGGTCTGCAGCAGCCCCGGTACGACCGTCGTCTCCAGCGTCCGCGCGTGCGAGGCGCCGGCCTCCAGGCTGATGAAGTCCCGGTAGGCGGGCGGCAGCAGGTCGCGGTAGGTGTGCCACCAGCCGCGCCCGGCGTCCCCTCCGCCACCGCCGCCCGCGTCCTGGCCGCACAGCGCGGCCAGCAGTGCGCGGGACTCCTCGTCGCGCACCT
This sequence comes from Streptomyces sp. NPDC000151, assembly GCF_040301705.1. Classification (NCBI taxonomy): domain Bacteria; kingdom Bacillati; phylum Actinomycetota; class Actinomycetes; order Kitasatosporales; family Streptomycetaceae; genus Streptomyces; species Streptomyces sp. NPDC000151. The sequence continues at coordinate 131,428 of NZ_JBEPFC010000003.1, forward strand.
CGTACGCGTCCAGCAGCCGTTCCACGTCGGCCGGACGCACTCCGCTCCGGCCGGTCTCTATCCGGCTCACCTTCGACTGATGCCAGCCCACAAGACGGGCGGCCTCGCCGCTCGTGAGCCCGGCCAGATTCCGACGGCGCCTCAACTCCGCACCGAGCTTGCGACGGCGCACTGCGGGACCGTGGTGCATGAACCCTCCTCACGGGCGTACCGCGATTCGTCATAACTGACACCGATGCGTCAGTGTGCCGCCCAAATACGGTCTCGCGTAGCAGAGTTCACCGCTTCGAGCGACAGATATATGCATATCTTGGTGGATGGCTCACGGCAGGGGCAGCATGAGTGGCAGTCTGGCGCAATGCAGCGGCAAGGGGCCGATTTTCGGACCCGATCATGCCGCTGCCCAGCGGAGAGACGGCCTCGGGTGGGAAAGGGACGGCGCGGCGATGGCAGATCACCAGGAAGCATCACTGACCCTGCCGAGCGCGCCCGACTCCGTACCGATGGCGCGCAGATACGTTACTGGGGTTCTCACGGAGTGGGACGACACGCCGACCGGCGTGGGGCGTGCCGAACTCCTCGACTCCATCCGGCTCATCGTCTCCGAGCTGGCCACCAACGCCGTCGTACACACCTCGGGCCGGTCCCCGACCTTCACGGTCGACGTCCACCTCGACCGCCACGAACTCCTGCGCATCGGCGTGACGGACGACCACCCCCGGATGCCGCGCCGGCTGCCGGCCGCGGTCCAGCAGGACAACGGCCGCGGCATGGTCATCATCCGCTGCCTCGCGGCGGAATCCGGCGGAAAGATCACCATCGAACCGACGGAGAGCGGCGGCAAGACGGTCTGGATCGCCCTCCCCTGGCCGGTTCCGGTGCTGCCCGGGGAACCGCGACCGGCCGGCACCTGAGAACAGCGCACGGCCTTGCACCCGACCGGCCCCGAAGCCGGCCCCGACCCGCCCGAATGCGGCCGAGATCATTCGCCCGGCCCGTACCGCGATTGCGCCCCGCCCCCGTCCGCCCCTCGCTTCAGCAGCGCCTCGGCCCCCACAGGTACGAAGCCTGCGGCGAGCAGCGCCCGCACACTCGCGCCATTCGCCGGCGCCACTTGAGCCCACACGGCCTCGCCCGGCGGCACGAAATGCCGCCCGGCCGCGGCGAGCCGCCGCCCGAGCC
>NZ_JBEPFC010000004.1:0-123184 GCF_040301705.1 Streptomyces sp. NPDC000151
GGGCTCGGCGGTGTACGACACGCTCACCGCGCGCGCCCGGCTCGGCGGCGGGGCGCTGCTCGCCACGGGGCTCACCGCGGGGCTCGCCGCCGTCCTGTCGGGAATCCTGGCGAGGCGCGTGCGGGTCCGCCGGGCGCTCAGAGACCGATGACGGTCTTGCCCTGTGCCCGGCCCGTGCGGCTGCGGGCGAGGGCCGCCGGGGCGTCCTCCAGCTGCACCTCACTGGTGATCAGGACGGTGAGCCGGCCCGCGTCGAGCTGGTCGGCGAGGATGGACAGCAGCTGCGGCGAGGGCCGGTTGAGGAAGTTGAAGCCGCGCAGGTTGTGCTCGATGAGCATGTCCGTGTCGGCCGCGCCGACGGTGGACACGACCGTGCCCCCGTCCCGTACGACCTGCGTCATGTCCGCGAACGCTTCCGGGCCGCTGACCAGGTCGATCAGGATGTCCACGCCGTCCGGGTGAGCCGCCCGCACCTGCTGGGCCACCGGCCCCTCCGTGTGGTCCACCGTGACCGCCGCGCCGAACTGCCCCATCAGCTCCGCGCTGCCCGCCCGGGCCGTGGCGATCACCTCGGCGCCGCGCTGCGCCGCGAGCTGCGTGACGAACGTGCCGACGCCGCCGGTCGCGCCCACGACCAGCACCCGCTTGCCCTCCGCGACCCGGGTCTCCTCCACGAGGTTGTACGCGGACATGCCGGCCGTCGGCACCGCCGCCGAGGTCGCGTACGTGACGTTGCGCGGCGCGGGGGCGACCGCGTCCTCCGAGGCGACGGCGTAGTCCGCGTACGAACCACCGCCCCTGCCGACCAGCTGGAACTGCCCGAAGACCTGGTCGCCGACCGTGCAGCGGCGCACGTCGGGGCCGACCGCGACCACCTCGCCCGCCCCGTCGGTCCCGAGGATCAGCGGGAAGGAGTGCGGCACGGCGTCCTTCAGCATGCCGTCGGCGATCTTCCAGTCGACCGGATTCAGCCCGGCGACCGCCATCGCGACCAGCACCTCGCCGGGTCCCGGCTCGGGCTGCGGCAGGTCCATCAGCTCGGGCTCGGCCCCGAAGGCACTGACTGCTACGGCTCTCATCGTGGTGTTCCTTCCACCTCTCCGTACCCCGGCCCCTGTCCGGCCCCTGCCGGGGATCGTAAGCACGCCGGTGCCGCCCGGCGCGGCAGGCGAAAGGGCCATGCCCCGGAAGCAACTCGTACGGCCGTCCCCAAGGGCGGCCGCGGCGCGGCGGCGGTGGGTTTGGCACACGGCCGGTGCGGTTACTCCTCCCCCTCATGAAGGGCGACAAGGGCGACAAGAACGACGGGCGCCCCGGCAGCGGGCGCGCGAAGGGCGAGGAGACCGTACGGGCGGGCCGGCGCACCGTCGCGATCAGCCGCCCGGACAAGGTGCTCTTCCCCGACGACGGCATCACGAAGCTGGACGTGGCCGAGCACTACCGGGCGGTCGCCCCGCGCGCGCTGCCCCATCTGCGCGGCCGCCCCCTGATGATGGAGCGACACCCGGACGGCATCGGCGGCCGCCCGCTGATGCAGAAGAACGCGCCGGACTACTTCCCCGACTGGGTGCGCACCTCCGTCCAGGAGAAGGCCGGCGGCAAGGTGACGCACGTCGTCTGCGACGACGCCGCCACGCTCGTGTACCTCGCCGGGCAGGCATCGCTGACCCAGCACCGCTGGCTGTCCCGCGAGGACACCCCCAACGACCCCGACCTCCTGATCGTCGACCTGGACCCGTCGGAGGGCGCGGACTTCGAGGACGTGCGCTGGGCGGCGGCGCGGGTCTGCGAGCTGTGGGACGAAGTCCGGCTGCCCGTCCGGCTGATGACCACCGGCTCGCGCGGCCTGCACGTCATCGCGCCGCTGGACGCCAAGTCCGACTACGACGCGGTACGGGACTTCGCGCACCGCGCCGCGGAGCTGCTCGCCGACCGCCACCCGGACCGGCTCACCACCGAGCAGCGCAAGGCCGACCGCCCCACGAAGGGCGGCCGCGGCCGCATCTACCTCGACGTGCAGCGCAACGCCTACGCGCAGACCGCGGTCGCGCCCTACAGCGTCCGCGCCAAGCCGGGCGCGCCGGTGGCCATGCCGATCACCCGCGAGGAACTGGACGACCCGGAGCTGAACGCCCGGCGCTGGACGCTGCGTACCGCGCCCGAACGGCTGGCGGCGGCCGACCCGTGGTCCGGTGACGGCTGGCGCGGCCGGTCGGTGAGCGCGGCGGCGAAGCGGCTGCCCTCGGAGTAGGACACCACGCCCGCCCGGAGCGGGGTGGTGACGGTGCGTCGGGTGATCGGCCGCGACGGTACGGGGACAGGCCCGACACGCGGCGACAAAAAGATGAACCGACGGCGAATCCGGGTGGCTTCGGCTCGTACCGGCACACGGCACGCGGGGTCCCACGATGCGACAGGGGCAGGCCGCTACCCTTTGGTGTCCGTCCTGGTCAGCACGCGCCTCGCTCAAACGGACATTCGCCGCACCCAGCACATACGCACGCCACCACACGCACGAGAGGTACGCCGATGGGCATTCGGAGTCTGCTGCGCAACGCTTTCGGTCGCTCCAAGGCGGCCAGTAAGGAACCGGATGCCGTCGCGGCGACGGAGGCCACCGACGAGGCGGCCATCCCGGAGGCCCGCGAGGAGTCGGCCCCCTCGGCGGACGCGGTGACGGAGGCCGCGCCGACCGCGGAGACGGAGGTCCCGGCGGCCCGTACGGAACAGGCACCGGCCCGTCCGGAGCCGGCGTACGCGGAGACCGCGCCCGCGGCGGGCGCCGCGGTACTCGCGGCTTCGGCCGCCTCTTCGGATGCCGCCGACATCTCGGACCTGGTGAGAGAGGCCTTCGACCGCCCGTCGGCGGTGAAGCCGGAGGTGACGGAGCAGCGCTCCGCCGAGCCGACGCCCGCGGAAGCGGCACCTGCGGAAGCGGCGCCTGCGGAGGAGCCGCCTGCGGAGGCCAAGGCCGCGGCCACGACCGAGGTCGAGGCCGAGGTCGAGGTCGAGGAGCCGAAGGCCGCGACGAGCGCTGAGGTCGAGGCCAAGGACGAGGTCGAGGTCGAGCCTGAGATCAAGACGGAGCCCGAGGCGGCCGAGCCGGTGGCCGCTGAGCCGGTGGCCGCCGAGCCCGAGCCGGTGACCGCCGACGCCGAGCAGGTCACGGCCGAGGCCCCGGCCGACCAGCCGAAGGCCGAAGAGCCGAAGACCGAGGCCCCGGCCGAGGAGCCGAAGGCGGCGGAACCGCAGGCCGACGAGCCGAAGGCCGAGGCCCAGCCGGAGGCCGAGCCCGAGGTCGTCGCCGAGCCCGAGCCCGAGCCCACCCCCGCGGCCACCATCCCCGCCGCCCGCACAGAATCCCCCGCCGAGGCCACGACCGAGGCCCCCGCCGAGCCGGTCCCCGCGCCCGCAGAGGCAGCGGCGCCCGCAGCCGCAGACGCAGCCGCGCCCGCCGACGGCGAAGCCCGTCCCGCCCTCTCCCTCGCCAAGGTCGAGGACGTCGCGCCCGGGCTGGTCAGCCTGTACAAGGACGCCGGTGCGGCGCTGGAGAAGCAGGGCCTGACCGCTCAGCGCGCCGCCGTCTACCTCGCGCTCGACCGCTCCGGTTCGATGCGCAACTACTACAAGGACGGCACCGTCCAGCACCTCGCCGAGCAGGCCCTCGGCCTCTCCGCGCACCTCGACGACGACGGCACCGTCCCCGTCGTCTTCTTCTCCACCGACATCGACGGCACCGCCGACCTCGACCTGACCGGCTACGAGGGCCGCATCGAGGAACTGCACGCGGGCCTCGGCCACATGGGTCGGACCAACTACCACTGGGCGATCAAGGCCGTCGTCGACCACTACAAGAAGTCGAAGACGACCGCTCCCGCGTTCGTGATCTTCCAGACCGACGGCGCCCCCACCTCCAAGCCCGCCGCCGAGAAGGCGCTGTGCGAGGCGGCCGGGCTGCCGATCTTCTGGCAGTTCGTCGGCTTCGGCGACCCCGAGGCCAAGGGCTTCGACTTCCTGCGCAAGCTGGACGACCTCGCCGTACCGGAGAAGCGGAAGGTCGACAACGCCGGCTTCTTCCACGCCGGCCGCGACCCGCGCGCCCTGGCCGACGCCGACCTCTACGCGCAGCTGATGATCGAGTTCCCCGAGTGGCTCACCGAGGCCCGCGCCGCGGGCGTACTCAAGGACCGCAAGAACCGGAAGAACGGCAAGAACAGCAAGACCGGCTGACCCGGCACGACCGGCACACGGCCCGGCGGCTCCCACGCGGAGCGGCCGGGCCGTCGCGCTTCATACTTCAGCCCCGCGCCTCAGTCCGCCGTCGTGTACGCGATGAACAGCGACCATGCCGCCGACGAGAACGTCAGCCGCGGCGTCTCCGCGTCCACCCGCTTCGAATCCCGCACATGCACCGATCCAGCCGCGGCCGCGACCTCCACACAGGCGGCGTCCTCGTACTCGCTGTAGCTCGACGTGAACCACGTCAGCCCGTCACCCATGGCCCCTCCGCCACCCCTCGATGCCGCGCATCGCTTCCCCAGGTACTCACAGCATCCCCGGTCGCCTGCACACCATGCGTACAGGAGTCCACGAGCCGAAATGGGGCGCGGTGGCCCCCGTCCGGGCGAGTACGATATTGGCGTTCCGTAGTGCAAAAAATCACTCACCGTAGCGACTTGGGAGCAGCCGGCAATGGCTCGACACCTCATCACCAGCGCCCTTCCGTACATCAACGGGATCAAGCACCTGGGCAACATGGTGGGGTCCATGCTCCCGGCCGATGTGTACTCCCGGTATCTGCGCCAGCGCGGGCACGACGTGCTGTACATCTGCGCGACCGACGAGCACGGCACCCCCGCCGAGCTGGCCGCGAAGGACGCCGGCCTGCCCGTCGACGCGTTCTGCGCCGAGCAGCACGACGCCCAGAAGGCGATCTACGACGGCTTCGGCCTCGCCTTCGACCACTTCGGGCGCAGCTCCTCGCCGGAGAACGTCGAGCTGACCCAGCACTTCGCGCGCAAGCTGCACGAGAACGGCTTCATCGAGGAGCGGGCGATCCGCCAGGTCTACTCGAACGCCGACGAGCGCTTCCTGCCCGACCGGTACATCGTCGGCACGTGCCCGCACTGCGGTTACGACAAGGCCCGCGGCGACCAGTGCGAGAACTGCACCCGCGTGCTGGACCCGACCGACCTGATCGACGCCCGCTCGGCGATCAGCGGCAGCAGCGACCTGGAGGTGCGGGACACCAAGCACCTCTTCCTGCTCCAGTCCAAGCTGCAGGGCGAGGTCGAGAAGTTCATCGACGAGGCCGGTGAGGACTGGCCGACGCTGGCCTCCTCCATCGCCCGCAAGTGGCTGACCGAGGGCCTGCACGACCGCGCGATCACCCGCGACCTGGACTGGGGCGTGCCGGTGCCGGCCGACGTCTGGCCGGACCTGGCCGCCGAGGGCAAGGTCTTCTACGTCTGGTTCGACGCGCCGATCGAGTACATCGGCTCGACGAAGGAGTGGGCGGACGTCGACCCGGAGAACCGCGACTGGAAGTCGTGGTGGTACGAGGCCGACGACGTCCGGTACACGGAGTTCATGGCCAAGGACAACGTGCCGTTCCACAGCGTGATGTTCCCGGCGACCCAGCTGGGCACCCGTGAGCCGTGGAAGAAGGTCGACTTCCTCAAGGCGTTCAACTGGCTGAACTACTACGGCGGCAAGTTCTCCACCTCGCAGCGGCGCGGCATCTTCACCGACGCGGCGCTGGAGCTGCTGCCCGCCGACTACTGGCGCTACTTCCTGATGGCGAACGCGCCGGAGTCCGACGACACCTCCTTCACCTGGGAGCTGTTCTCCTCCTCGGTCAACAAGGACCTGGCCGACACCCTCGGCAACTTCGTCAACCGCGTGCTCTCCTTCTCGCGGAAGCGCTTCGGTGACGAGGTCCCGGCGGGCGCCGAGGCCGGCGAGGCCGAGGCGAAGCTCGGCGAGGAGATCGCCCGCCTCCTCGCCGAGTACGAGGAGCACATGGAGGCCATGCAGTTCCGCAAGGCCGCGGCGGCACTGCGCGCCCTGTGGAGCACGGGCAACTCCTACCTGGAGGAGAAGGCCCCCTGGCTGGAGATCAAGACCGACCAGGACGCGGCCGCGCTCACCCTCCGTACGGCGATGAACCTCATCCACCTGTACTCGGTGATCTCCGAGCCGTTCATCCCGTCCTCGGCGAAGGCCATGCGCGCCGCGTTCGCGCTCGCCGACGACACGGCCCTGTGGATCACCGCCGACGAGGCCCGCGCCCTGTCCACGGTCCCGGCCGGCACCTCCTTCACCGTCCCCCCGGTCCTCTTCGCCAAGATCACCGAAGACGACCTGACCTCCTACAAGGAGCGCTTCGGCGGCGAGGAGTAAACGCACACAGCACACGCCGAGGGGCCCGGAACCGTTTGGTTCCGGGCCCCTCGGGCGTATGTGCCGCCTACTTCGCCTGCGGCTTGCGCAGCGAGAGGTGGAGTTCCTTCAGGCGGGACTCGTCGACCTCGCTGGGGGCGCCCATGAGGAGGTCCTGGGCGTTGCCGTTGAGGGGGAAGGCGATCGTCTCGCGGATGTTCGGCTCGTCGGCGAGGAGCATGACGATGCGGTCGACGCCGGGGGCGATGCCGCCGTGCGGCGGGGCGCCGAACTTGAACGCGCGGAGCATGCCGCCGAACTCGGCCTCGACGGTGTCCTTGTCGTAACCGGCGATCGAGAAGGCCTTGTACATGACCTCGGGCTCGTGGTTACGGATCGCGCCGGAGGACAGCTCGACGCCGTTGCAGACGATGTCGTACTGCCAGGCCAGGATGTCCAGCGGGTCCTTGGTCTCGAGGGCTTCGAGACCGCCCTGCGGCATCGAGAAGGGGTTGTGGGAGAACTCGATCTTGCCGGTCTCCTCGTCCTTCTCGAACATCGGGAAGTCGACGATCCAGCAGAAGCGGAAGACGCCCTCTTCGAAGTGGCCCGCGCGCTTGGCGGCCTCGACGCGGACCGCGCCCATGATCTTGGAGACCTCGTCGAACTCGCCCGCGCCGAAGAAGACGGCGTGGCCGGGCTTCAGGTCCAGGGCCGTGACCAGCGCCTTGACGTCGTCCTCGGTGAGGAACTTGGCGATCGGGCCGGTGAGGGTGTTCTCCTCGCCGACGCGGACCCAGGCCAGGCCCTTCGCGCCCTGCTCGACGGCGTACTCACCGAGCCCGTCGAAGAACTTCCGCGACTGGTCGGCGGTGTCCGGCACGGCGAGCGCGCGGACGTGCTTGCCGGCGAACGCCTTGAAACCGGAGCCCGCGAAGACGTCGGAGACGTCCACCAGCTCCAGCTTGGCGCGCAGGTCCGGCTTGTCGTTGCCGTACTTGAGCATCGCCTCGCGGAACGGGATGCGCGGGAACGGCGAGGTGACCTCGCGGCCGCCGCCGAACTCCGTGAAGAGCTCGGTCATCAGCTTCTCGACGGGCTGGAAGACGTCCTCCTGCTCGACGAAGCTCATCTCGATGTCGAGCTGGTAGAACTCGCCGGGCGAGCGGTCCGCGCGGGCGTCCTCGTCGCGGAAGCACGGCGCGATCTGGAAGTACCGGTCGAAGCCCGCGATCATCAGCAGCTGCTTGAACTGCTGCGGGGCCTGCGGCAGTGCGTAGAACTTGCCGGCGTGCAGGCGGGAGGGGACCAGGAAGTCGCGCGCGCCCTCGGGGGAGGTCGCGGACAGGATCGGCGTCGCCATCTCGTTGAAGCCAAGCGTCACCATCTTCTGGCGGATGGCGGAGATGACGGCCGTGCGCAGCATGATGTTGCGGTGCATGCGCTCGCGGCGGAGGTCGAGGAAGCGGTACTCCAGGCGCTTCTCCTCGTTCACCCCGTCCTCGGCGTTGATCGTGAAGGGGATCTGCTCGGCGGCGCCGAGCACCTCGACCGCGGAGACCTCGATCTCGACCTCGCCGGTGGGCAGGTCGGGGTTGATGTTGTCCGCGCCGCGGGCGCTGACCTTGCCGTCGATGCGGACGACGGACTCCTTGGTCAGGGAGCCGAGCGCCTCGTTGGCGGGGGTGCCGGGGCGGGCGACGAGCTGCGTGATGCCGTGGTGGTCGCGCAGATCGATGAAGAGGATGCCGCCCAGGTCACGTCGATTGTGCAGCCAGCCGCTGAGGCGGACGTCCGTGTCGACGTCCGCGGCCCGGAGCTCGCCGCAGTTATGGGACCGGTACCGATGCATCGCTCATCCAAGTCGTCGCGAGTCGAGGTGGGGCAACGGGGGAAGGGAGGCCGGGTCGTCGGCTCCCGGTCGGCACCCGATGATCACCCCAGGATTGGCATAACCGCTCCAGGTTACCGCTCCGCCCCGCCGCTCCGGGTCGCCATATCCACGACAAGACCCTCGTGAGCCCCTCGTACGAACACCATGGGACCAGGGTCACGTCCTTCGCACTGGTGAGCCTCCGTGAAACCCACATAAAGTGATGCAATGCGCACCAAGGACGTCCTGGCCGCCATCGGCACCGGCCTGTGGCACTGGGACCACGCAGTGGGCAAGGTGAGGCTGGACGCCGAGGCGGCCAGGCTCCTCGGGCTGCCCGAGGAGCCCGCCGACTTCAGCGAAGCCTTCATCCGCTCCCGTTTCCACGCCGTCGACTTCGCAGAGATCAACGGCGTCGTCCACCTCGCGCTGACCGAGGGCACCCTCGCCGAGGGCCGGCTGCGGGTCATGGACACCGACGGCAAGGTCCTGCGCGTCGTCCGCTGCCGGGCGCGCGTCACGCCGCTGGACAACAGTTACGAGCTGGTCGGCACCCTCCAGGAGGTCCCCGAGGCGCAGCCGGGCACGTCCGCGGCGCGCACCCCCGTCACCGGCGACTGGCGCCGCTCCCGCGAGGCATTCCTGCTGGACGCGGGCCGCGCGCTGGCCGAGGCGCGCTCCACCGAGGAGGTGCTGCGGGTGGCGGCCGGCCTGTCCATGCCCGGGTTCATGCCCGACGGACTGGCCGTCTTCGGCATCAAGGGCGACCGCATATCGGTCATCGGGCACCACGGACACCGCCCCGGGGACGAGCAGCCGTTCGTCGACATGTCCCTGAACACCGAATACCCGGCCGCCGAGGTGATACAGACCGGACGCGCCATCTACCTCCCCTCCCCGGAGGAGTACCGCCGCCGGTTCCCCGCGACCTGGCCGATGGCCGCGCACTTCGACCGCCAGTCCTGGGCCTTCCTGCCGCTGATCAGCGCCGGCCGGACGGTCGGCGCCTGGATGGCCGCCTTCGCCCACCGCGTCGCCTTCACACCCGACGAGCGCTCCGTGCTCACCACCGTCGCCCGGATGCTCGCCCAGGCGCTGCACCGGGCCGGCGACCAGGAGTCGCAGCTGGAGCTGACGACGGGCCTGCAGCGCAGCATGATGCCGACGGTGCAGCCGGACATCCCCGGCATGGCGGTGGCCGCGCGGTACGTCCCCACCGGCGGCGGCCTGGAGGTCGGCGGCGACTGGTACGACATGATCACGCTGCCCTCCGGCCGGATCGCCCTGGTCATCGGGGACGTACAGGGGCACGACGTACGGGCGGCGGGGCTGATGGGCCAGCTGCGGATCGCGCTGCGTGCCTACGCCTCGGAGGGCCACCACCCCGACGCCGTGCTCTCCCGCGCCTCCCGCTTCCTCTCGGGCCTGAACGACGCCGAGGCCGAGGGGCTGGACCCGCGCTTCGCCACCTGCCTCTACATCGAGGTCGACCCGGCCACGGGGCTGCTGGACATCGCCCGCGCCGGCCACCCCGACCCCGCCATCCGGATGACCGACGGCACGATGCTGGTACGGCCGACCGCCGGCGGGCTCCCGCTGGGCATCCATCCGGACACCGACTACCCCACCACCCGGCTGGTCCTGGAGCCCGGCGAAACGATGCTGGTCTGCACGGACGGGCTCATCGAGACCGGCGGGCACGACCTGGAGAGCGGCTGGGCGCGGCTGCGGGACATCATCGAGAGCCACGAGGAACCGGAGTCCGGTGACAGCCTCGAAAAGCTCGCCGACGCGCTGGTACAGGCCGTGCACGGGCCGTCCTCGCACCACACCACCGGGCGGCTGGCCGACCGCCGCGAGGGCGGCAGCTGCGCCATCGGCACCGGCGGGCTGGAGCCGCGCGCGCCCGTGCGCCGCACGGTCCTGACCATCGCGCAGGCCGAGCCGGAGCGGATCTCCGAGGCCCGCGGCCAGATCCGCGACGTGCTGCACGACTGGGCCGACGAGGACCAGATCGACTCGGCAGCGCTGATGGTCTCCGAGATGGTCACCAACGTCCTGCTGCACACCGACGGCGACGCTCTGCTGATCGCCGAGATCTCCGGCGTGAAGGGCTCCCGGTGCGTCCGGGTGGACGTGGCCGACAGCAGCGACGAGCTGCCGCACCGCCGCCGCCCCGGCGAGCTGGCCTCCTCCGGGCGCGGCCTGGTGCTGATGGAGCTGCTGGCCGGCGCGTGGGGCGTGAATCCGCGCGGGGACGGCAAGTCCATCTGGTTCGAGCTGTACGAGGACGCGCAGGACCGGGCCGGCGCGGCAGCGGACGCGGCTCAGGCCGGGGCGCCGCCGGACGTGTCCCCGGAGGAACCGCCGGACGGCGGCCCCTCGCTGCCCGGCTCCTCGCTCTCCGAACCAGCCGCGTAGTGCTCGTGCAGCTCTGACAGGATGCCGGTCGCCGCCGCCGTCAGCGGCACGGCCAGCAGCATCCCGAGGATGCCCGCCACGCTCGCGCCCGCGGTGATCGCCAGCAGCACCACGGCCGGGTGCATGTGCACGGTACGGCTCTGGATCATCGGCTGCAGGACGTGCCCTTCGAGCACCTGCACGGCCAGTACGACGCCCAGCGCCCACAGCGCGATCACGAACCCGCGGTCGGCCAGCGCGACCAGTACCGAGACCGCGCCGGAGATGAACGCGCCGAGGTACGGGATGTACGCGCCGACGAAGACCAGCGCGCCCAGCCCGACCGCGCCCGGCACCCCCAGGATCAGCAGCCCGACCGTGATGCAGATGGCGTCGATCAGCGCGATGACCGTGGTCCCGCGCATGAAGCCCTCCACGGCCTCGAAGCCGCGCCGCGCCATCCGCTCCAGCTGCGGCCCGGACCCGCCCGGCGCCCAGGACCGCAAGACGCCCACCGCCCGCTCCGCGTCCCGCAGGAAGAAGAACGTCAGCAGCAGCGCCAGCACGCCGGCGGCCACCGTCTGGCCGACCAGGCTGAGACCGGAGAGCAGCCCGGTCGCGGCCCGGCCGCCGAACTTCTGCACCAGTTGCTTGGCGTTCGCCGTCAGGTCGCCCAGCGAGGTGCCGGTGGCGCCCAGGTGCTTGGTGAGCTCCCGGGTCGCCCGCTGCACCGAGGACACGATCTGGTCGCCGGTGTCGACCAGCGCCGACACCACGATGTACCCGGCGCCGCCGACGACCACCAGCAGTACGACGCAGGTCAGCCCGGACGCCAGCGACCGGTTGAGCTTCATCGCGACCAGCCGCCGGTACACCGGCCCGAGCAGGGCGCTGCCCAGCAGGGCCAGCAGGACGGGCGTCACGGCCGCCTTCAGGGTCACGGTCAGCCATACGGCGACCGCGACCACCGCCGCGACCAGCAGCAGCAGTCCGCACCAGGCCGCGGCCCGGCGAGCTCCAAGGGGAAGCAGCGCTTCCCGTTCATCCGTCTTCGTCCGCTTCTGCACGGGACCAGTCCACCACGTGCCCCGCAGGGGCGCGGGGAACTGCGCGCCCGGCCGGACACGGCCGGCACTCGACCGGCGGCCGGATCCCGGCGCCCGCACAGCACGAAGCCGTGCCCGGCGTTTCACGTGAAACGCCGGGCACGGCCGTGGGTGAGTCGGATCAGCCGGCGGCAGCCGGGATCGTGCCGAGGCGGCCGGCCTGGAAGTCCTCGAACGCCTGGGCAAGCTCGGCGTGCGTGTTCATCACGAACGGGCCGTAGTGCATCATCGGCTCGCGGATGGGCTGCCCGCCGAGCAGCACGACCTCGAAGTTCGGGCTGCGGGACTCCTGGGTCGCGTCCGCCTTGATGGTGAGCGAGTCACCGGCGCCGAAGACGACCGTCTGGCCCATGCGGAACGGACGGCCCTCGGGGCCCGCCGTGCCGCGCCCGGCCAGCCCGTACGCCAGCGCGTTGAAGTCGGCGCGCCAGGGCAGCGTCAGCTCGGCGCCCGGGTTGAGCGAGACGTGCATCATCGTGATCGGCGTGTGCGTGATGCCGGGGCCCTCGTGCCCGCCGATGTCGCCCGCGATCAGCCGCAGCAGCGCACCGCCGTCGGACGAGGTCAGCAGCTTGACCTGGCCGCCACCGATGTCCTGGTAGCGGGGGGCCATCATCTTGTCGCGCTTCGGCAGGTTCACCCACAGCTGCAGGCCGTGGAAGAGACCGCCGGACATCACCAGCGACTCCGGCGGCGCCTCGATGTGCAGCAGGCCGGAGCCCGCCGTCATCCACTGGGTGTCGCCGTCGTTGATGGTGCCGCCGCCACCGTGCGAGTCCTGGTGCACGAAGGTGCCGTCGATCAGGTACGTGACCGTCTCGAAGCCGCGGTGCGGGTGCCAGGGCGTGCCCTTCGGCTCGCCCGGCGCGTACTCCACCTCGCCCATCTGGTCCATCATGATGAACGGGTCGAGGTGCTTGTAGTCGATGCCGGCGAAGGCACGACGCACGGGAAAGCCCTCGCCCTCGAAACCGCTGGGCGCGGTCGATACGGCGAGTGCGGAGCGCTGCCGCCCCTCGGCGGGCGCCGCGACGCGCGGCAGGGTCAGCGGGTTCTCAACGGTCACTGCGGGCATGACGGCCTCCTCGGTCGTTCCACGTTCAATTTAGTTGAACACTGAACAACCCGCAAGCCGCACTTCATTCCCGAAGGTGTCTCCGCAGGTCAGCGAGGTGAACAAACCGGTGGGCCGGTCGCGTACCCACGCGACCGGCCCACCGGATCAAGTACTGGACGGGATCAGCCGTACACAGAGCGACGGCGGTCAGCCATACATCCGCCGCATCGCGAAGTCGACCATCTGCTCCACCGCCTTGGCGTCGAACACCATGCGGTGCTCGCCCTCCATGTCGAGCACGAAGCCGTACCCCGTCGGCAGCAGGTCGAGGACCTCGGCGCCGGTGATCACGAAGTACTTCGACTCCTTGCCGGCGTAGGCGCGCAGCTCCTTGAGCGAGGTGAACATCGGGATCACCGGCTGCTGGGTGTTGTGCAGCGCCAGGAATCCCGGGTTGTCACCCCGCGGGCAGTACACCTTGGACGTCGAGAAGATCCCCTGGAAGTCCTCGGCCGACATCGAACCCGTGGTGAAGGCGCGCACCGCGTCGGCGAGGGAGGGAGGGGACGGCTCCGGATACAGCGGCTGCCCGCCGTAACCGCCAGGAGCCTGCTGCGGCGGGGGCGGCGCAGCGCCGTAACCCTGCTGACCCGCGCCCACGTTCTGGTCGTAGCCGTACATAGCTGCAAAGCGTACTGAGTCACAGATGGGCCGTTAGGGGTTGCTTCTTATTACCGACGGGTAGCATCCTAGATGCTACTACCTGGTATGTGTTTGAGGATCTCCTCACGAAGGATTACGGGAGCCGTCGCCATGGGGCACTACAAGTCGAATCTCCGCGACATCGAGTTCAACCTCTTCGAGGTGCTCGGCCGCGACAGCGTGTACGGCACCGGCCCGTTCGCGGACATGGACGTCGACACCGCCAAGAGCGTGCTGTCCGAGATCGCCCGGCTCGCGGAGAACGAGCTGGCCGAGTCGTACACCGACGCCGACCGCAACCCGCCGGTCTTCGACCCCGAGACCAACACCGCGCCGGTCCCGGCGTCCTTCAAGAAGAGCTACCAGGCGTACATGGACGCCGAGTGGTGGCGGCTGGGCGTCCCGGAGGAGATCGGCGGCACCACGACGCCGCGCTCCCTGCTGTGGGCCTTCGCCGAGTCCATCCTGGGCTCGAACCCGGCCGTGTGGATGTACGCCTCCGGCCCGGCCTTCGCCGGCGTCCTCTTCGAGGAGGGCACCGAGCAGCAGAAGCACATCGCCAAGGTCGCCACCGAGAAGGGCTGGGGCTCCACGATGGTGCTGACCGAGCCCGACGCGGGTTCGGACGTCGGCGCCGGGCGCACCAAGGCGGTCAAGCAGGAGGACGGCTCCTGGCACATCGAGGGTGTGAAGCGCTTCATCACCTCCGGTGAGCACGACATGTCGGAGAACATCCTTCACTACGTGCTCGCGCGCCCCGAGGGCCACGGCCCGGGCACCAAGGGCCTCTCGCTCTTCCTCGTCCCGAAGTACGAGTTCGACTTCGAGACCGGCGAGCTGGGCGCCCGTAACGGCGTCTACGCCACCAACGTCGAGCACAAGATGGGCCTCAAGGCGTCCAACACCTGCGAGATGACCTTCGGCGACAAGCACCCTGCCAAGGGCTGGCTCATCGGCGAGAAGCACGACGGCATCCGCCAGATGTTCCGCATCATCGAGTTCGCCCGGATGATGGTCGGCACGAAGGCCATCGCGACCCTGTCCACCGGCTACCTGAACGCGCTGGAGTACGCCAAGGAGCGCGTGCAGGGCCCGGACCTGGCCGCCTTCACCGACAAGAAGGCGCCGCGCGTCACGATCACCCACCACCCCGACGTGCGCCGCTCGCTGATGACGCAGAAGGCGTACGCGGAGGGCATGCGCGCCCTGGTGCTCTACACGGCCACCGTCCAGGACGAGATCCTGATCAAGGAGACGGCCGGCGAGGACGCGTCCGCCGAGCACGCGCTGAACGACCTGCTGCTGCCGATCGTGAAGGGCTACGGCTCGGAGAAGTCCTACGAGCAGCTGGCCCAGTCGCTGCAGACCTTCGGCGGCTCCGGCTACCTGCAGGAGTACCCGATCGAGCAGTACATCCGGGACTCCAAGATCGACACGCTCTACGAGGGCACCACCGCCATCCAGGGCCAGGACTTCTTCTTCCGGAAGATCGTCCGCAACCAGGGCGCGGCGCTGACCACGCTCTCGGAGACCATCAAGAAGTTCCTGGCCGAGGCGGTCGGCGGCGAGGAGCTGGAGGGCGCACGCGGCGAGCTGGGCAAGGCCGCCGGCGACCTGGAGGCGATCGTCGGCGCGATGCTGACCGACCTCGCCGCCACGGAGAACGACGTCAAGTCCATCTACAAGGTGGGCCTGAACACCACGCGCCTGCTGCTGGCCTCCGGTGACGTCGTCATCGGCTACCTGCTGCTGAAGGGCGCCGCGGTGGCGCAGGAGAAGCTGGCGACCGCCTCCACCAAGGACAAGGCGTTCTACCAGGGCAAGATCGCGGCGGCGAAGTTCTTCGCGCACAACGTCCTGCCGGGCGTCGCCGTGCAGCGCGGGCTCGCCGAGTCCGTCGACCAGTCGCTGATGGAGCTGGACGAGGCGGCGTTCTGATCCGCCGCTGAGCCGGCGCCGGGCCCCGTGCCCTGCCTGCCGTTCCCGTGGCCCCGTCCGGTCCGTTCCGGGCGGGGCCACCGGCGGTTCCTGGCGGGACCGTCTGCGGTTCCTGGCAAGGCCATCGGCGGTTTTTGGCGGCGCCTTCGGTGTTCGAGCGGGTATGGCCGACTATGGCCGGTCACCTGAACCCCGTTGAGCACAGGAGTAACACCGGCCACACCGACGCCGGATTCCACTCATCCGTACGGCACAACACCCACCCGGTGCGACGCGTCCTTATGCTGAATCCATGAGCACATCTGTCCGCTTCGATCGCGGCCACACCGACGACCTGATGTCCTTCCTCGCCGCGAGCCCGTCGCCGTACCACGCGGTGGCGAACGCGGCCGCCCGGCTGGAGAAGGCCGGCTTCCGGCAGGTCGCCGAGACCGACGACTGGACCGAGGCATCGGCGGCCGGCGCCGCGGACTCGGCGGGCGGCAAGTACGTGCTCCGCGGCGGCGCCCTCATCGCCTGGTACGTCCCCGAAGGCGCGACCCCCGCGACCCCCTTCCGCATCGTCGGGGCGCACACCGACTCGCCGAACCTCCGCGTGAAGCCGATCCCGGACACGGGGGCGCGCGGCTGGCGGCAGATCGCGGTCGAGATCTACGGCGGCACGCTGCTCAACACCTGGCTCGACCGGGACCTGGGCCTGTCGGGCCGGGTGACGCTGCGGGACGGCAGCCATCGACTGGTCAACGTCGACCGGCCGCTGCTGCGCGTACCGCAGCTGGCCGTGCACCTGGACCGGTCGGTCAACGCCGACGGCCTCAAGCTCGACAAGCAGCGCCACATGACGCCGATCTGGGGCCTGGGCGAGGTCCAGGAGGGCGGCCTGATCTCCTTCGTCGAGGAGGAGGCGGGGCTCTCCGCCGGCGAGGTGCGCGGATGGGACCTGATGGTGCACAGCGTCGAGCCACCCGCCTACCTGGGCCGGGACCAGGAGCTGGTCGCCGGGCCGCGGATGGACAACCTGCTGTCGGTGCACGCTGGTACGGCCGCGCTCGCCGCCGCCTCCGCACAGGACGGCCTGACCTGCATCCCGGTGCTGGCCGCCTTCGACCACGAGGAGAACGGCAGCCAGTCCGACACCGGCGCCGACGGCCCGCTGCTGGGCACCGTGCTGGAGCGTTCGGTCTTCGCGCGCGGCGGCGGTTACGAGGACCGGGCGCGCGCCTTCGCCGGCACGGTCTGCCTGTCCTCCGACACCGGCCACGCCGTCCACCCGAACTACACCGAGCGGCACGAGCCGGGCCACCACCCGATGCCCAACGGCGGACCGATCCTGAAGGTCAACGTCAACCAGCGGTACGCCACCGACGGCGGCGGCCGCGCGGTCTTCGCCGACGCCTGCGAGCGGGCCGGCGTGCCGTGGCAGAACTTCGTCTCGAACAACTCCATGCCGTGCGGCACGACGATCGGCCCGATCACCGCCGCCCGGCACGGCATCACCACCGTCGACATCGGTGTCGCGATCCTCTCGATGCACTCGGCGCGCGAACTGTGCGGCGCCGAAGACCCGCATCTGCTGGCCGCGGCCCTGACAGCCTTCCTGGAGGGCTGAGTTGGAGTTCTCCCTGCTGGGTCCGGTCAGCGTCACCACCGCCGCGGGCGAACTCGCGCTCGGGCCCGCCAAGCGGCGCAGCGTGCTCGCGCTGCTGCTCCTGCGGCCCAACACCACCGTCCCGCTGGAGCAGTTGATCGACTCCCTGTGGGAGGACGAGCCGCCCGAGCACGCCCGTACGGTCGTGCAGGGACACGTGTCGCGGCTGCGCGCCACGCTCGCGGCGGGCGGCGCCGACGCGTACGGCGTGGAGCTGGCCACGCACGGCTCGGCGTACCTGCTGCGGCTTCCCGAAGAGCTGATCGACGCCCACCGCTTCGGTGAACTGGTCTCGCTGGCCCGGCCCGAGGCGGCACCGGCCGACGCCGTGCCGCTGCTGCGGGAGGCGCTCGGGCTGTGGCGCGGCCCCGCGCTGACCGGCACGGTCAGCAGCCCGCCGTTCGCCGCCGCCACGCACGCGCTGGACGAGCGGCGGTTGACGGCCGTGGAGACGCTGGCCCGCGCGCACAGCGCGCTGGGCGAGCACGCACAGGCCGCGTCCGTGCTGTACACCGCCGCGGTGCAGCACCCGCTGCGGGAGGGGCTGATCGCCGCCCTGATGCGGGCGCTGTTCCGTACGGGCCGCCAGTCGGACGCGCTGGACTGGTACCACCGCACCCGGCGGCTGCTCAGCGAGGAGCTGGGCGTCGATCCGGGTGCGCGGCTGCGGGGAGCGTACGAGGAGATCCTGCGGGCGGAGGAGGCGGCGCCGGGCACCGGCACGGTACCGGCAGCCCGCACGGCGGGCGCTCCGGGCGCCGGGGCCGGTACGGAGAGCGGTGCCGAACGGCCGGCGGCGGGGGTTTCACGTGAAACCGGGCCAACTGCCTCTGGCAGCACGGACGGTGGCGCCGGTACGGGCCCGGTCCCGCCCCGGCTGCTGCCCCGGCCACCGGCCCGCTTCCTCGGCCGCGGAGCGGCGCTTGACCGGCTCACCGCGGCGCTGACCGGCGACTCCGGTCCGGACAGCGACAGCCCGCTGGCGGTCGTGACCGGCCCGGCCGGGGTCGGCAAGACCGCGTGTGCCGTGCAGTGGGCACACCAGCACGCCGCCGACTTCCCCGACGGGCAGCTCTTCGCCGACCTGCGCGGTTTCGGGGAGGGCGACGCGACCGAACCGGCCGCCGTACTGCGCTTCTTCCTCACCGCACTGGGGACGCCGGAGGACGCCGTACCGTCGTCCCCCGCAGCCGCGTCCGCGCTGTACCGCTCGCTGGTCGCGGACCGTCGGCTGCTGGTCGTACTGGACAACGCCCGCAGCTCGGCACAGGTGCGGCCGCTGCTGCCCGGCGGCCCCGGCTGCGCCACCATCGTGACCAGCCGGAGCAGGCTGGACGGTCTCGTGGCCACGGACTGCGCCCGGCCGGTCGGGCTGCAGGTGTTCGGCGTGACGGAGGGCGTCGCGCTGCTGGGCGCGATGCTCGGCGCCGACCGGGTGGACGAGGACCCGGAGGCCGCCCGCGAGCTGGTCGAGCTGTGTGACGGGCTGCCGTTGGCGCTGCGCGCCGCGGTCGCCCAGCTGACCGCCCGGCCGCGCTGGCGGCTGGCCCGGCTGGCGGCCGCGCTGCGCGACGAGCGGCGCCGGCTGTCGCTGCTCTCCGCTGAGGACACCGGGATCGCCTCGGCGCTGCGGATGTCCGTGGCCCGGCTCTCGGCGGCCGACGCGCGGCTGCTGAGCGCGCTGGCGACCAGTACGGACGGACAGCTGAACGCCTCGGCGGCGGCGGCCCTGGCCGGCTCGGACCTGGAGCACACGCAGGACGGGCTGGCCCGGCTGGCCGAGATGCACCTGGTCGACGAGAAGGCCACGGACGTCTACACGATCAGCGCCCTGACCCAGCTCTTCGCCCGGGACGGTACGGGAGAGCCGGAAGGGACGGAGCCGAACAACTGAGGTACGGCACTGCTGGATTGACGGGCCGCTGATTGACGGTCCCGCGCCCGGGTACTCGGCGCGGGACCTGCCCGGAACCGCCGATCCAGAGGAGGCGCACATCATGGGCATCGGCTGGTGCATCGGTCTGCTCGCCGCCGGAGGAATCCTGACCTTCGCGGTGGACTGGCACATGGCCGGGGTCAACCTCGATCTCGTGGGTCTGATCCTGATGGCGGTCGGCATCATCGGTATCGCCGCTTACGTCAGCATCTTCAAGCGGCGGCGCATGCAGCCACCGCCGCCCGCGGCGCCCGTGATCGAGGAGACCCATCGGCACGGCTACGAGTGACGACACCGCGGCTCAGCAACCACCTCGACCGGCCCGGAGAACGAAGACCGGACCACCAAGGACTTGAAGGGGCGCCCGCGCGAGGACCGCGCGGGCGCCCCTTCTGTGTGCCTGCACGTCCCGTCATGTCCCGCACCCGCCCGGCCGACGTCTCGCGCGCGCCGTCCCACGCCGACGTCCTCGCAGGTCGGCACCGCTCCCGGGACGTCCTGGCGGGTGGGATGTCCCATGGGACACGACAGCCCCGGATTCCCCCTGTTCCCCGCCCAATGATGGTTCTCGTCGCCGAGGCGGCCGATCGGCACGACGCCCCGGCCGCCTCCGTCAAACGAGGGGAATCCATCATGTCGCAGACCGACGACACCACGTTCCGCACGACTTCCCGCACCCGGGGACCGGCCCGTACGCCCCGCAGGGCGGCGCTCCGCAGGGTCCTGCCCGCGATCGCCGCCGCGGGCATCGGCATCTCCGGCATCACGGCCTGCTCGGGCGGTGCCGCCAAGGCGGACACCGGTACCAAGGCCGCCGCGCAGACCACCGTCACGGCGCGGGACACCAAGGCCGACCTGACGACGCAGGGCGGCTCGGCCGCCACCATCACGAAGAACGCGGCCGGCAGCACCTTCCCGACCTGGGGGACGCGCTGGGTGGTGCACGCCTCGCCGGACACCAACTCGCCGTCCGTCGGCATGATCAACAAGGACGCGCCGGGCCAGGACAGGATCACGGCCGACTACCAGGTCAACACGGGCAAGAAGGTCTGCGAGGGCAGCTCCTGCTCGACCTACATGGCGCACCTCACCGGCCCGGTGACCGGCTTCCTCAGCGTCGTCGCGGTCGACATCCCGCAGGACTCGCTGCCGGGCGTGCCCGTACAGGGCGGCCCGCCGCCGGCCCCGACGCCCGGCGGCACCCGCGGCGAGGCGCTGCAGCGCGCGGCCACCTGGCTGACCGCCAACAACGGTGCGCAGGTGCCCTACAGCCAGGCGAAGAACTGGAAGGACGGCTACCGCCAGGACTGCTCCGGCTACGTCTCCATGGCGCTGAACCTGGGCGCCCCCGGCACCAACACCGTGGGCCTCACCAGCTCCAGGATCACCCGGCCGATCGCCGTCAACGACCTGAAGCCCGGTGACCTGCTCATCGACGCGGCGGGCGACAACAACACCCGGCACGTCGTGATGTTCGAGAAGTGGGACAACCCCGCGCACACCTCCTACACCGCGTACGAGCAGCGCGGCGGCCACGGCACCGACCACCGGTCCCTCACCTACGGGCTCAACGGCGGCGAGTTCAAGCCCTACCGCCCCGTGAAGTTCACGGACTGATCCGGGCGGTTTCCGGATCCTGTAACGAGAGGCACTTCCGCCGCAGGGGAGCGGAAGTGCCTCTCGCGGTGCGTGCCGCGGTTGTGCTGAAATGCCGTGCGTGCAAGGGAAACCGAACCGCACCACCAATCCCCGTCGCAAGCCGCTCGCACCCCTGCCCGACCAACTCGACGGACCGGTACGCGACTTCGTGTCCGGCCTGCGGCACATGCATGGCGAACTGGGTCTGAGCCTGAAGGACCTGGAAACCCGGCTGCCGGCCAGCAGATCCTCCCTGTCCCGTTACCTGCGCGGGCAGAGCCTGCCCGACGAGCGACTGCTCGTGCAGTGGTGCAAGCTCTCCTTCACCGGCGAGGACCGGCTGCCGGAGCTGGTACGGCTGCTGCACCTGGCCAACGAGGCAGCGGCGGGCGGCACGGAGAGCGCGGAGGTGTCCGGCAGCGCACCGATACAGCCGCCGAAAACCACACCCCGGCTGAAGCCGGTCCTCGTGGGCGCGGCCACGGCCGCGGTCCTCGCGGTCGCAGCCGTCGTGACGTGGAGCCTGATCGACGACAACGGCGCCTCGGGCCACGGTGTTTCACGTGAAACACCGGCGGCCAAGGGCACGGAGCGCATCACCGTCCACAACGTCGACAAGGAATGCCGGTCCAAGCACACGCGCGAATGCTCCATGGGGCTGGCCATGGACCCGTACCTGGCCTACCGGCCGTCCAACATCGGCGGTCACGTCTGGCACGGCGACCAGTTGACCGCCGAGTGCCGGATCGCCAACGGCGTCACCGTCACCGACGAGGTCGGCGGCCACAGCAGTATCTGGTTCGAGGTCCGGCAGGACGGCAAGGAGCTGTGGATGCCCGGCATCCGGATCGACCCCGACCAGCTTCAGTACTCGACGCTCGACAACTGCGAGTGATCGGGGTCCGCTCCCGGTTTACGCGTCGCTGTCCAGCCCCGCCAGGACGAGTCCGAGCCGGGCGGTCCCGTCCGCGGTGACCGTGACCGGCACGCCCCAGTCCTGCTGGTGCACATGGCAGGCCGGGTACTCGATGTCCGGGGCGTCGTCGCAGGACGCGGCCATGGCCGAGACGTGCAGCACGCCCTCGGTGACCCCGTCGGCGAGGACCAGGTCCCGGCCGAGGTCGGTGCCCGCGCCCTCGCCCTCCGCCAGCAGCTCCGGCGGGGTCGAGCTGACCAGCAGCCGGGTGGACGGGCCGTAGCGGGTGTCCAGCTTCTGCCCGGCCGGTGCCTGGAAGACCACGTCCAGCCGGAGCCGGCCGGGGGCCACCTCGGTGGCGGCGCGCTGGGTGCGGTGCGCGACCGACTCCACCCGTACCGCCTCCTCGGGCAGCCGCAGCCGGGTCAGCCGGTGCCGGGCCGACTCCACGACGACGATGTCGTCGCCGACGAGCACCGCGTCGGAGGGCTCGCGCAGATCGGTGGCGAGGGTCGTGACCTCGCCGGTCGCGCCCTCCTCAATCGGCGGAGTGAAGCGGCGCAGCGCGTGGTTGTACGTGTCCGAGACCGCGACCGAGCCGTCCGGCAGCGCGGTGACGCCCAGCGGGTGCTGCAGCAGCGCCTGGTCGGCGGCGCCGTCGCGGTGCCCGAAGTCGAAGAGGCCGGTGCCCACGGCCGTGTGCACGACGCCCTCGCGGTCGATCCAGCGCACCGCGCTGGTCTCGGAGTCGGCGATCCACAGCCGGTCCTCGGCGGCGGCCAGGCCCGACGGCTGCGCGAACCACGCCTCGGCGGCCGGCCCGTCCACCAGACCCTCGTTGGTGGTGCCCGCCGCGGCGCGTACGGTGCCCGTCTCCGGGTCGTACGTCCACAGCTGGTGCACGCCGGCCATGGCGATCCACACCCGGCCGTCGAAGTACGCCACGTCCCACGGCGAGGAGAGGTCCACCTCGCGGGCCGGGCCCTCGGTGGGCGAGCCCTGCCACCACTGCTTGCCGGTGCCGGCGACGGTCGCGACCTCGCCGGTGGCCGGGTCGAACGTGCGCAGCGCGTGGTTGACCGTGTCGGCGACGATCACCGTGCCGTCCGGCAGCAGCGCGAGGCCCTGCGGCTCGCTGAAGGCGGCCCGCTCGGCCGGGCCGTCCGCCAGGCCGCGCTCGCCGGTGCCGATCCGGCGCAGCACGCTCTCGCCGTCCTCGGCCAGCTCCACCAGCTGGTGCCGGGTGGTGTCGGAGACCAGGAAGGAGCCTGTGGGCAGCCGCAGCGCCTTGCCGGGGAAGCGGAGGTCGGTCGCGACCGGCTCGGGCGGTACGTACGGGCCGTCGCCGCGCCGCAGCGTGCCCTTCGCCTCGTGCTCCGCCTCCAGCTCCTCGACCAGCTTCTCGATGGCGTGGGCGTGGCCCTCACCGGCGTGCTGGGCGACGACGTAGCCCTCGGGGTCGATGACGACCAGCGTCGGCCAGGCGCGGACGGCGTACTGCTTCCAGGTGGCGAGCTCGGGGTCGTCCAGGACGGGGTGCTCGACCTCGTACCGCTCGACCGCGTCGACGACGGCCTGATGCTCCGCCTCGTGCACGAACTTCGGGGAGTGCACGCCGATGATCACGACGGTGTCGCGGTGCCGCTCCTCCAGCTCCCGCAGCTCGTCCAGTACATGCAGGCAGTTCACACAGCAGAACGTCCAGAAGTCCAGGACGACGATGCGTCCCCGCAGGTCGGAGAGGGTCAGATCCTTGTCGCCGGTGTTGAGCCAGCCGCCCTTGCCGATCAGCTCGGGGGCCCGGACGCGCGCACGTGAAGCCATGTGCACATTCAACGTCACGCGGCCGGGTGTGCATTCCGCCGGGGGGTGTGACGCTCGCCCAGGTGCACGGCGGCCCGGCGCGGGGCACAGATCCCGCATGAGATACCTGGTACGCGACCGGATCTTCGGGATCGGCGAGGACTACTGGATCGAGGACGAGACGGGCCGCAACGTCTACCTCGTCGACGGCAAGGCCCTCCGGATGCGGGAGACCTTCGAGATCAAGGACCGTGAAGGCCGGGTCTTGATCACATTGCGCAAAAAGGTGCTGAGCCTGCGCGACACGATGACGATCGAGCGGGACGACCGGGCCATCGCCACCATCCGGCGGAAGCGGCTGTCGCTGCTGCGCAACCACTACCGCGTGGAGCTGATCGACGGCACGGAGCTGGACGTCAGCGGCAAGATCCTGGACCGGGAGTTCGCGGTCGAGTACGACGGCGAGCTGCTGGCGGAGATCTCCCGGCGCTGGCTGACCGTGCGGGACACCTACGCGGTCAACGTGGTGCGGGAGGACGCCGACGCCGCGCTGCTCATCGCGATCGCCGTGTGCGTGATCCGGCTGGCGGAGCGGGAGCACGAGGACTGACCACCCGCGCTCCCCGCACCTCAGCCTGCGGCCGCCGGCCGCGGGTCACGGCTTCGGCAGCCCCAGCACGCGGTCCCGCAGCACGGGGAAGGAGTGCCGGGTCTTTCCCACCAGCTCGGGGTCCAGCTCGGCGCTGATGATCTCCTCGTCGGGCCCCGCCTCGGCGAGCACCTCGCCCCACGGATCGACGATCACACTGTGCCCGGCCTGCTCGACCCCGGCGTGCGTGCCGCCCGTGCCGCACGCGAGCACGTACGTCTGGTTCTCCACCGCCCGGGCGCGGGCCAGCAGCGACCAGTGCGCGCGGCGCCGCGCGGGCCAGCCGGCCGGTACGACCAAGGTCTGCGCGCCGGCGTCCACCAGCTGCCGGAACAGCTCGGGGAAGCGCAGGTCGTAACAGGTGGCCAGGCCGAGCGTGGTGTCCGGCAGCGCGACCGTCACCGGCTCGGTGCCGGCGCCCAGCAGCGTCGCCTCGCCCTTGTCGAAGCCGAAGCGGTGGATCTTGCGGTAGTGCGCGACGCGCTCGCCGTCGGGGGAGTAGACCAGCGAGGTGTTGTAGAGGACGCCGTCCCCGCCGCGCTCGATGATGGACCCGGCGTGCAGCCAGACGCCCGCGTCCCGCGCCGCCGCCGACATCGCCCGGTGGGTCGGGCCCGCGAGCTCCTCCGCGACCTCCTCGAACGCGTCGAAGGCGAAGGCGCCCACCGGCCACAGCTCGGGCAGCACGACGAGGTCCGCGTCCGCCTGGGAGCGCACGAGTGAAGCCACGCGCTCCCGGCGGGAATTGACCGGTTCCTGCTGGTCCACACCGACTTGGAGCAATGAAGCGCGCACAGTACCACCGCCTGGTCTTCCGAGCCCGGTCCGTCGTCAAAAAATGCCTACGATGGTCACCCGAAAGCACTGCCGGGGTGCCCGTGCGCAGCGTAACTTAACTGCACAGACAGCAGCCCGCGTACAAACCGTCCGAGGGGTCCCGTGACCGTCCACCCAGTCCTCCAGCCCTCCATCGACGCCTGGACGCACTCCATCGAAGCGATATCCGAGCTGGTGACGCCGCTCGTGGAAGGGGAGTGGAATCGCGCCACGGAATGCCCCGGCTGGTCGGTGCGGGACGTGGTGTCCCACCTCATCGGCCTGGACTGCGAGGCGCTGGGCGACCCCCGCCCCATCCACTCGCTGCCGCGCGATCTCTACCACGTGCGCAGCGAGTTCGCGCGGTACATGGAGATGCAGGTCGACGTCCGGCGGCACCACACGGGCCCGGAGATGACGGCGGAGCTGGAGTACACCGTCATCCGCCGCGCCCGGCAGCTGCGCAACGAGACGCGCGAGCCGGACGCGACGGTCCGCGGCCCGCAGGGCAAGGAGCAGACGCTCGAACACGCGCTGAAGGTGCGGGCCTTCGACACCTGGGTGCACGAGCAGGACATCCGCCGCGCGCTCGGCGAGCCCGGCAATCTCGACTCCCCCGGTGCCCACCTCACCCGCGATTTCCTGCTGCCGTCGCTGGCCAAGGTCGTCGCCAAGGACGCGGGCGCGCCGGCCGGCTCCGCCGTGGTGGTCGACGTGACAGGCCCGGTGGAGTTCATGCGGACCGTACGGGTCGACGAGCAGGGCCGCGGGACGGTCGACGGCAGCGTCTCGCTGGGCCCGGCCGTCACGCTCTCGATGGACTGGGAGACGTACGTCCGGCTGGCCTGCGGCCGGGTGCGGCCGGCGGCCGTCGCCGACCGGATCAAGACCGAGGGCGACCAGGAGCTGGCCGGGGCCGTGCTGGAGCACTTCGCGGTGACGCCGTAGGCACGGGGCGCGCGCCCGGAAGCGCACGCCCGGCCGGGGGCGGTCACACCGGTACGTGCACCGCCTCCACCCGGCTCGCCACCGTCCGCTCGCGCTCGCGGCGCGCCGCCCGCTTGCGCAGCCGCAGGATCTGGCTGAGGCCGAGCGCCTCCAGGACGAAGACCGTCGCGAACGCGATGCGGTAGTTGTCGCCGGTGGCGTCCAGCAGCACGCCGACCGCCAGCAGGGTCGTCATCGAGGCGGTGAAGCCGCCCATGTTGACGATGCCCGAGGCGGTGCCCTGGCGCTCCGGCGGGTTGGCGGGGCGGGCGAAGTCGAAACCGATCATCGAGGCCGGGCCGCACGCGCCGAGCACGACGCAGGTGAGAACCAGCAGCGCCATCGGCGCGTGCCCCGGCCAGCCGAGCATGGCGGCCCACAGCGTCGCCGTGGCGCCGACGGTACCGAGCGCCAGCGGCATCCGGGCCGCGTGGTGGCGGGCGATGACCTGCCCGTAGACCAGCCCGGAGGCCATGTTCGAGACCACGATGAGCGTCAGCAGCCCGCCGGCCGCGGTCTCGGTCAGCCCCTGCGCCTCGACGAGGAACGGCATCCCCCACAGCAGCAGGAAGAACATCGCGGGGAACTGCGTGGTGAAGTGCACCCACATGCCGAGGCGGGTGCCGGGCTCGCGCCAGCACTGGGAGATCTGCTGCCGTACGTAGCTTCCGCCGGCCGCCGACGGACCCGCGGGCGCCGGCTCGAAGCCCTCGGGGTGGTCCTTGAGGAAGAGCAGGACCAGCGCGATCACCGCGATGCCGCAGACGGCGCTGCCCGCGAAGGTCGGGGTCCAGCCGAGGGTGTCCAGCAGCCGGGCCAGCACGAGGGTGGAGACGAGGTTGCCGGACATGCCGATGAGCGCGGCGATCTGCGCGATCATCGGGCCGCGCCGGGCCGGGAACCAGCGCGTGCCCAGCCGCAGCACGCTGATGAACGTCATCGCGTCGCCGCAGCCCAGCAGCGCGCGGGAGATCAGCGCCATGCCGTACGAGCCGGACAGCGCGAAGCCGAGCTGGCCGACGGTGTAGAGCGTCGCGCCGAGGATCAGGACCTTCTTCGGGCCCATCCGGTCGACCATCAGGCCGACGGGTATCTGCATGCCCGCGTAGACCAGCAGCTGCAGGATCGAGAAGGTCGACAGCGCCGAGGCGTTGATGTGGAAGCGCTCGGCCGCGTCTAGCCCGGCGACGCCGAGGCTGGTGCGGTAGATGATCGCGACGAAGTAGACGGCGACGCCGATGCCCCAGACCCACATGGCCCGCCGGCCGCCGGGCGGGTCGCCGGGCAGCGACATCGGGGTGCTCTGCGCGGTACTCATCGCACGTCCCCCTGGGCGAGGTTGCGCACCCAGCTGACGTGCCGGTGCACGGCGGCGGTGGCCGCCTCGGGGTCACCGGCCCGCAGCGCTTCGAGGATCTCGGCGTGCTCGGCGATGTTCTTCGCGATCCGGTCCGGGTGCGCGTGCATCACCGCGACGCCCATCCGCAGCTGGCGGTCGCGCAGCTGCTCGTAGAGCCGGTCCAGGATCTGGTTGCCCGCGCTGCGCACGATGGCGGCGTGGAAGGCGCGGTCGGTGACCGAGACGGCGGCCAGGTCGCCGGCGGCGACCTGCTCCCGCATGGTCGCGAGCAGCGACTCCAGCTCCTCGATCAGCGCGGCCTGCGCGGGCACGGCCTTGCGCGCCGCGTGCTCCTCGACCAGCAGCCGGGTCTCCACGACGTCCGCGATCTCCTGCGCGGAGACCGGCAGGACCAGCGCGCCCTTCTTCGGGTAGAGCTTGATCAGCCCCTCGACCTCCAGCCGCAGCAGCGCCTCGCGTACGGGCGTCCGCGACACCCCGACGGCCTCGGCGAGCTCCCCCTCGGTGAGCAGCATGCCGCCCTCGTAGCGGCGCTCGAGGACGGCGTGCTTGACGTGCGCGTACACCCGCTCGGCAGCGGGCGGCTGCTTCACGGGGGCGGGAGAGGCTGAGGCTGATGGCATGCGCACAGGATAGATACAACAGGTATGCGTCCGCGACCGCGTCCATCATGCGGACCCGCGACGGCCCCGATCAGCGCGTTCTACAACCGGCCCGCCTCCGTGAGGCGGCGGACGACCTGGCGGAAGGCCGGGGCGCAGACGGCGAAGTCGTCGGCGTTGTGCCAGGCGACCTCGGCGATCTCGCGGCCGGGGACCGGGTCCACGGTGGCCGGGCCGCCCGTGAAGCAGGTCATGTGCAGGCGACGCCCCGCACGGCCGTGCGCCTCGTCGTGGACGGTGAACGCCTCGGTCAGCTCGCCCGCCGGAATCCGCACGCCGACCTCCTCGGCCAGCTCGCGGGAGAGCGCCTCCGCGGCCGTCTCGCCGGGCTCGTACTTGCCGCCGGGCAGGTAGAAGGTGTCGTTGCCGCGGGTGCGGACGCTCAGCAGGCGGCCGTCCCTGATGTGCAGCCAGGCGACGGACCGCAGGGGCGGAAGGCCGTCCGGGGCGGCGGTGTCAGTAGTGATCTGTGTATCAGTCATGACGGCGACGGTAGGCAGAGCGGCGCGGCGAGACCAATTTCTTTTCGCCGATGCCGCCCTGCCGGGCCGCTCGCTCGCGTACTACGACCAGGTGATCAGGCGCTTCGGGCGTTCCAGGATCGCGGCGGTGTCCGCGAGGACCTTGGAGCCCAGCTCGCCGTCGACCAGGCGGTGGTCGAAGGAGAGCGCCAGGGTCGTCACCTGGCGCGGCTTGACCTTGCCCTTGTGGACCCAGGGCTGTTCCTTGACCGCGCCGAAGGCGAGGATCGCGGACTCACCGGGGTTCAGGATGGGCGTACCGGTGTCGACGCCGAAGACGCCGACGTTGGTGATGGTGACCGTGCCGCCGGCCATGTCCGCCGGGGAGGTCTTGCCTTCCCGGGCCGTGGCGACCAGCTCGCCCAGCGACGAGGCGAGCTGCGGGAGCGTCCTGGCGCCCGCGTCCTTGATGTTCGGCACGATCAGGCCGCGCGGGGTGGCGGCCGCGATGCCCAGGTTCACGTAGTCCTTGCGGACGATCTCCTGGTTCTCCTCGTCCCAGGAGGCGTTGATCTCCGGGTGGCGCTTGATGGCGACCAGGAACGCCTTGGCGACGAGGAGGAGCGGATTGACGCGGACGCCCGCCATGTCGGGGTCCTGCTTCAGCTCCTGTACGAGCTTCATCGTGCGGGTCACGTCGACGGTGATGAACTCCGTGACGTGCGGCGCGGTGAAGGCGGAGCTCACCATCGCCTGTGCGGTGGCCTTGCGCACGCCCTTGACCGGGATGCGGGTCTCCCGGGCCGCGGCGACGGCCTCGGGGGCCGGCGCGGGCTCGTGCGGGGCCGGCGCCACGTCGTACTCCGGCACGGTGGCGGGCGCGGGCGCGGCCGCCGCGTGCACGTCCTCGCGGGTGATGATCCCGTCGGGGCCGCTGGGCACGACCGTGGCCAGGTCGATGCCGAGGTCCTTGGCGAGCTTGCGGACGGGCGGCTTGGCCAGCGGACGCTCGCCGCCCGCCGGAGCCGCAGGAGCGCCCGCCGGAGCCTCGGGAGCGGCAGAAACGCCCGCCGGAGCCCCGGGAGCGGCCGGAGCCGCGGGCCCGCCTGCCGGCGTTTCACGTGAAACCGGCGCGGGCTGCACCGCGTACCCGTTCAACTCCGCCTGCACGGCCGCCTGCGCGCCGTTCGCGGCACCGGGCTGCGCCTTGCGCGCGCGCCGCTTCGTCGAGGACGGCGCGGCGCCGTAGCCGACCAGGACGGCCTTGCGGCCCTCCTCGCCACCCTCGGCGGCCGGCTCGGCGGCTTCCGGAGCGGCCGCCGGGGCCTCGACGGGTCCGGCACCCGGATCGGTGTCCACGGTGATGATGACCGTGCCGACGTCGACGGTGGTGCCCTCGCCGAACCGCAGCTGGTGCACCACCCCGTCGTACGGGATGGGGAGTTCGACGGCCGCCTTGGCGGTCTCGACCTCGCAGACGACCTGGCCGTCGGCGACAGTGTCACCCTCGGCGACGTACCACTTGAGGATCTCCGCCTCGGTGAGTCCCTCGCCCACGTCGGGCATCTTGAACTCGCGGAAGCGCTGATCGGTTGCAGTCATGGTCACGACTCTCCTCAAGCCCTTCAGTACGCCAGCGACCGGTCGACGGCGTCGAGTACCCGGTCCAGGTTCGGAAGGTACTCGTCCTCCAGCCGGGACGGCGGGTAGGGGGCGTGGTAGCCGCCCACCCGCAGCACCGGCGCCTCCAGGTGGTAGAAGCACCGCTCGGTGATGCGGGCGGCGATCTCCGCGCCGGAGCCGAGGAAGACCGGCGCCTCGTGCACGACGACCATGCGGCGGGTCTTCTCGACCGAGGACTGCAGCGTGTCGAAGTCGATCGGGGAGAGGGAGCGCAGGTCGACGATCTCGATCGACTTGCCCTCCTCGGCGGCGACCTGCGCGACGTCCTGGCAGACCTTGACCATCGGGCCGTACGCGGCGAGCGTCAGGTCGCTGCCCTCGCGGGCGACGCGGGCCTTGTGCAGCGGGTGCGGCAGGGCTTCGGTGTCCAGCGCGGACTTGTCGTGATAGCGGCGCTTGGGCTCGAAGTAGATGACCGGGTCGTCGCCGGCGATGGCCTGCTGGAGCATCCAGTAGGCGTCCGAGGAGTTCGACGGGGTGATCACCTTCAGCCCTGCGACGTGCGCGAAGAGCACCTCGGGCGACTCGGAGTGGTGCTCGACCGCGCCGATCGCGCCGCCGTAGGGGATGCGGATGACGACCGGCATCTTGATCTTGCCGAGCGCGCGGGCGTGCATCTTGGCGAGCTGGGTGACGATCTGGTCGTACGCGGGGAAGACGAAGCCGTCGAACTGGATCTCCACGACCGGGCGGTAGCCGCGCAGGGCCATGCCGATCGCGGTGCCGACGATGCCGGACTCGGCGAGCGGGGTGTCGATCACCCGGTCCTCGCCGAAGTCCTTCTGCAGGCCGTCGGTGACGCGGAAGACGCCGCCGAGCTTGCCCACGTCCTCGCCCATGACGAGGACCTTGGGGTCGGCCTCCATGGCGGTGCGCAGCGATTCGTTGATCGCCTTGGCGATGGTGATCTTCTCGAAGACGGCCATGTCAGTTCTCCTCCGCGAACGCGGCCTGGTACGCGGCGAACTGGGCGCGCTCCTCGTCGACGAGCGCGTGCCCATCGGCGTAGACGTGCTCGAACATCGCCATGTCGTCGGGGTTCGGCATGGTGCGCACGGCGTCCCGCACGCGCTTGCCGAGCGCCTCGTCCTCCTTCTCGACGGACGCGAAGAACGCCTCGTCGGCCATCCCCTCGGCCTCGAGGTATCGGCGCAGCCGCAGGATCGGGTCCTTGGCCTCCCAGGCCAGCAGCTCGTCGTTGCCGCGGTAGCGCGTCGGGTCGTCGGAGGTGGTGTGGGCGCCCATGCGGTACGTGAACGCCTCGACGAGCATCGGGCCCTGGCCCGTCCGCGCGCGCTCCAGCGCCGCCTTGGTGACCGCGAGGACGGCGAGCACGTCGTTGCCGTCGACCCGTACGCCGGGGAAGCCGTAGCCGCGGGCGCGCTGGAAGAGCGGCACCCGGGTCTGCTTCTCGGTCGGCTCGGAGATCGCCCACTGGTTGTTCTGGCAGAAGAACACCACGGGCGCGTTGTAGACGGCGGCGAAGGTGAAGGACTCGGCGACGTCACCCTGGCTGGACGCACCGTCACCGAAATAGGCGATGACGGCGGAGTCGGCGCCGTCCTTCTGCACGCCCATGGCATAGCCCGTCGCGTGCAGCGTCTGCGAGCCGATCACGATCGTGTACAGGTGGAAGTTGTTGCTGTTCGGGTCCCAGCCGCCGTGGTTGACGCCGCGGAACATGCCCAGCAGGTTCGTCGGGTCCACCCCGCGGACCCAGGCGACGCCGTGCTCGCGGTAGGTGGGGAAGACGTAGTCGTCGTCGCGCAGGGCGCGCGCGGAACCGATCTGCGCGGCCTCCTGGCCCAGCAGCGAGGGCCACAGGCCCAGCTCGCCCTGGCGCTGGAGGGTGGTCGCCTCGGCGTCGAACTTCCGCGTGAGCACCATGTCGCGGTACAGGCCGCGCAGCTCGTCGGCGGACAGGTCGATCGCGTACTCCGGATGCTCGACGCGCTCGCCCTCCGGGGTGAGCAGCTGGACGAACTGGTCCGGGTCCTGCTCCGCTGAAGCCTTGGCCCGCGGCTTGGCCGGGGCTTTCTTCGCGGTCGTGCGCTTTCCGCTACCGCGTGTGGCTTTTCGTGCGGCACTGCTGTCCACGGTCACGTGCTGCTCCTCCGTCTGTCCGGCCCCCGGGGTCCGCCGGTGGCCGTATTGCGGCTCACCCGGTATCCGATACGGCGCACGGGGTGTGTGCGAACGCGGTCAGGCCCGGGTGGAACAAAACTGCCCCGGACGTGGCCTGCCCATGCACGTTACCCATTTCCCGAGCCTAAGCGAAAACGGCCCTGACCTGCGATTTTGCTTGGATTTCCAAGTAAATCGCGGAGGGTGGGAACAACTCCTGGTCACAGCGTCGCAGGCCGCCGGAACAACGGCACGTTATATCGGCGGGCCGGAGCACGGGAAGGGTCGGTGTGTGAGACTGAAGCCGTGCGCGAAGACGGAAAAATCACGGTATTCCTGCTCGACGACCACGAGGTCGTCCGGCGCGGTGTCCACGACATGCTCACGGTCGAGAGCGACATCGAGGTGGTCGGCGAGGCCGGTACGGCCGCGGATGCCCTGGTCAGGATCCCGGCGACGCATCCCGACGTGGCCGTGCTCGACGTCCGGCTGCCGGACGGCAGCGGCGTCGAGGTCTGCCGCGAGATCCGCTCGCAGAACGAGGACATCAAGTGCCTGATGCTCACGTCTTTCGCCGATGACGAGGCGCTTTTTGACGCGATCATGGCCGGTGCGTCCGGTTACGTGCTCAAGGCGATCCGCGGGAACGAACTGCTCTCGGCCGTCCGGGACGTCGCGGCCGGCAAGTCCCTGCTGGACCCCGTGGCCACCGCGCGGGTCCTGGAACGGCTGCGCGACGGCAATGCCCCCAAGGGTGACGACCGGCTCGCGAACCTCACCGAACAGGAACGACGCATCCTCGACCTGATCGGCGAGGGACTGACCAACCGCGCCATCGGCGAGCGGCTGCATCTGGCCGAGAAAACCATCAAGAATTACGTCTCCAGCCTGCTGGCCAAACTCGGCATGGAACGCCGTTCCCAGGCCGCCGCATACGTCGCCAGAATGCAGGCGGAAGGCCGCTGACCCCGTTTATGGAGACCTGTGTAGGGCCCTGACCTGCGGCGTAACGAATTTTGGGACCAACGTCCCCGGTGAACCAGGGGCTGCCGCCCCTACAGCCGCGCCCGCGCCGCCGGGCAGGCTGGTTCCCATGCCCGACGAATTCCGCGCACTGGAGCTGCTCAGCCGTACGCCCTACGGCCGGGTCTCGGCCAGCCAGCGGGCGCTGCCCTTCACCACGATCGCCCGGCACCTCGTGACCGGGGGCCGGCTCCTGCTGCGCCTGCACCGTGGCTACGGCTACCACCGCGCCCTGGACGGCAGCGTGGTCTCGTACCAGGCGGACAACCTCGCCGGCGGCGAGCCCGAGACCTGGGCCGTCCAGTTCACCGGCACGGCCCGCGTCGTACACCCGGAGCCGGCCGACCGCGACGCCTTCGGCCGCACCCCGGCCCTCGCCGACGGCGAGCCCTTCGACCCGGTGTTCCTGCACATCGAGCCGGTCTTCGCGAAGGTCCACACGTTGACCGATGTACCGGTGTTCCGGTACGCCGCTTCAGGCTGACCGATAGCCGACCGGTGCGGCGAAGCGGCCCCGGCCGTGTGATCTAACATCTGACGGGTGCTGCGCTCATCTGCGGTCCGGACGGCAACGGCGCCCGACGGACACACCCTCGGCTCCCTGCTGCGCCGCTACGAAGGCGCCGGGGAGCCGCTGACGTGCGAGCCGGTCGCCGAGGGCCTGCTCAACCACGGCTACCGGCTGACCACCACGCGCGGCCGCTTCTTCCTCAAGCACCACCTCGACGCCGACCGCGGCGCCCTGGTCCGGCAGCACCGCGCCACCCGCCTGCTGGGCGCCATGGGACTGCCCGTGGCGCCGCCCGTACGCGCCGCCGACGGCCGCACCGTCGCCGTCATCGACGGCCGCTGCTACGCGCTGCACCCGTGGGTCGAGGGCCGGCACCTGGACGGCGCGGCCCTCACCCCCACCCAGTGCCACCGCCTCGGCACGCTGCTGGGCCGCGTCCACGTGTCCCTCGCCCAGGTGATGCCCGACGAACCGCCACAGCCCGGCCAGGAGAGCGCCGACCCCGCAGCGACCTTCGTGGGCATCGACGAGCTGCTGGCGCTGGCGCGCGACGCCCGCCCGCACGACAGCTTCGACGCGCTGGCCGAGCACCGGCTCCTGGAGCGGCGCGCCCTGCTGGCCGCGCACGCGCACCACCGGCCGGCCCGCGCGGCGCCCGCGGGCTGGGTGCACGGCGACTTCCACCCGCTGAACCTGCTCTACCGGGGCGCCGAGCCGACCGCGATCGTCGACTGGGACCGGCTGGCGGTCAAGCCGCGCGCCGAGGAGGCGGTACGGGCCGCCGCGATCTTCTTCGTACGGCCGTCGGGCAGCCTGGACCTGGCGAAGGTGGCGGCGTACGCGCGGGCCTACCGGAGCGCCTCGGGCGTCGGCCCGGAGGAGCTGGCGGCCGCCGTGCACCGCGTCTGGTGGGAACGCCTGAACGACTTCTGGATGCTGGACTGGCGGTACCGGCTGGGCGACCGGCGCGCCGACAGCCTCTTCCCCGCCTCGGCCGCGCTCGCGGTGTGGTGGACGGACGAGTACGCGGCCGTACGCGGGGCTTTCACGGGCGGGGCCTTCACGGGCTGAGGGCCGCCGGGGACACAGTCCCGGCGGCCCTCAGTGGCCTTGTGCGGCGCCTACTGCCCGCTCTCGCCGTCCGCGGGCGGGATGATCGGCGACTGCTCGTCGGTCGGCTCCTCGGTGGGCTGCGTCGGCTCCCCCGTCGGCTCGTCCGTCGGCTCCTCGGTGGGCTGCGTCGGCTCCCCGGTCGGCTCGTCCGTCGCCGTCTGGGTGTCCGTCGGCGTCGGCTCCCCGCTCTCCGTCGGCGTCTGGGTGTAGTCACCGGTGTTGCCGCCCGTGCCGCCGGGCAGCGTGGCCTCCGTCGTCGGCTCCTCCGTCGGCGGCTCGGTGGTCTTCTCTTCCTTGCTCTTCGTCGCCGTCGGCGTGGGCTTCGGCTTCTTCGGCTGCTCGTCGCCACCGGTGTTCTGCAGCGCGATGGCAACGCCGGCCACGATGGCGATCAGCGCGAGCGCCGCGATCAGCCAGACCTTGCCGCGGCCGCCCTTCGAGCCGCGCGGCCCGCCCTCGTACCCGCCGTCGTCGTCCCGCATCCCGGCCGGGAGGATCGGCTGCGCGGTCGTGGAGCCGTGCCCCGGGTGCGACATCGCCGTCGTGGACGCGACGCCCATCGCAGGCGTCGAGCCGCCCTCGTGCTCGGCGACCGCCCCGGTGCTCCACGTACCGGTGTGGCCGCCCTGCTCGTGCAGCATCTGCAGCGCGTACTGGATCAGGCCGCGCATCTCCTCGGCGGTCTGGAACCGGTCGTCCGGGTCCTTCGCCAGCGAGCGCATGACCAGCCCGTCCAGCTCCGGCGGCACCGCTTCCAGGACCTGCGACGGCGGTACCGGCATGTCCTGCACGTGCTGGTACACCACCGACAGCGGCGTCTCGCCGACGAACGGCGGGCGCAGCGCGAGCAGTTCGTACAGCAGGCAGCCGGTCGCGTACAGGTCGGAGCGGGTGTCGACGGTCTTGCCGAGCGCCTGCTCGGGCGAGAGGTACTGCGGCGTGCCCATGACCATGCCGGTCTGGGTCATGGTGTTCGACGCGCCGTGCAGGGCACGCGCGATGCCGAAGTCCATGACCTTGACCGCGCCGCCGTGGGTGATGATGACGTTCGCGGGCTTGATGTCGCGGTGCACGATGCCGTGCTGGTGGCTGTAAGCCAGCGCCTCCAGCACCCCGGAGACGATGATCAGCGCCTGGTCCGGCGGCGGCGCGTCGGCGTTGAGCAGCAGGTCACGGATGGTGTGACCCTCGACCAGCTCCATCACGATGTACGGGATGGTGTTGCCGCCGACCAGATCCTCGCCCGAGTCGTAGACCGCCACGACGGCGTGGTGGTTCAGCCCGGCGACGGACTGTGCCTCGCGGGTGAAGCGGGCCTTGGAGACCGGGTCCTCGGCGAGGTCGGAACGCAGCAGCTTCACCGCGACCGTACGGCCCAGCCGTACGTCCTCGGCGGCGAACACCTCCGCCATGCCGCCCCGGCCCAGACGGCCCGTCAGGCGGTAGCGCCCGTCACCGACCAGACCACCGTTGCCCCACATCTCCGGTGCGTCGGGGATATTGGAGCCGGTGGCTTCAGGATCGGACGGGCCCTGGGGGCTCTGCGTCTGTGCCATCGGTCCTCGCCGTCGAATCGATCCGCGTACAACGCGGCTTTACGTCTCGGTCTTCGCAAGAGCACGCTACAGGCTCCACGGCGCACACCGGTTTTGTAAGGGGACCGGCCATCAAACCGTTCACCGGCCACATGTGGCAAGTTCACTGCGAGTGACCGTTTTGCCCGGCGGCCGCTGACAGAGTCGTGACAAGGTTCTGACACGCTCGCGACAACCCGCCGCCGTCGGCCTGACAGGCTCCCGTCAGGTGACGCGGCCGTGCGGGGATGCTGCCCATCTGGTCACGGAACGGGCACGCAGCTTGACTGGTCGGAGCGCTGGGGCACACTTGGCTGCGGAATTCCGGATCCTGGCCGGCCGGTTCCGTACCGGACCGCGGCCAGCAACAGAACAGCCCGAACAGTGCCGCGTACGGGATGACGGGCAGTGCGCCGAGGGGGAAACGTAAAACATGAGCCAGGACGGCGCACAGGCCCATGGCGCGGGCCGTTCGGTGGGACGGGGACGCTACCAGCTCCGTGATCTTCTCGGCGCCGGCGGCATGGCCTCCGTCCACCTCGCGTACGACAGCGTGCTGGACCGCGAGGTCGCGATCAAGACGCTGCACACCGAACTCGGCCGCGAGCAGGCGTTCCGCGAGCGCTTCCGGCGCGAGGCGCAGGCCGTCGCGAAGCTCTCGCACACCAACATCGTCTCGGTGTACGACTCCGGCGAGGACGAGCTGGACGGCGGCATGACGCCGTACATCGTCATGGAGTACGTCTCCGGGCAGCCGCTGCGCTCGGCGCTGGACGCCGATGTCGCGCAGTACGGCGCCATGCCCACCGAGAAGGCGCTGAAGATCACCGCCGATGTGCTGGCGGCCCTGGAGACCAGCCACGAGATGGGCCTGGTCCACCGGGACATCAAGCCCGGCAACGTCATGCTGACCAAGCGCGGCGTCGTGAAGGTCATGGACTTCGGCATCGCGCGCGCCATGCAGTCCGGCGTCACCTCCATGACCCAGACCGGCATGGTCGTCGGCACCCCGCAGTACCTCTCGCCCGAGCAGGCGCTGGGACGCGGCGTGGACGCCCGCTCCGACCTGTACTCCGTCGGCATCATGCTCTTCGAGCTGCTGACCGGGCAGCTGCCCTTCGACGCGGACTCGCCGCTGGCCATCGCGTACGCGCACGTGCAGGAAGAGCCGCCGGTGCCGTCCAGCATCAACCGGTCGGTGCCGCCGGCGGTGGACGCGCTGGTGGCCCGCGCGCTGAAGAAGAACCCCAACGAACGCTTCCCCACGGCCCAGACGATGCAGGACGAGTGCCTGCGCATCGCCCAGTCCGGGCAGTCCGGCTCCTCGCCGGTGATCATCGGCGGCCAGGGCCCGCGCACCAGCGGCGCGTCGGTGGCCTCCGCGGTCTTCCCGTCGGCGACCGGCAACCCGGCCACGGGCGCGCCGAACGTGCAGCAGCCGTACACGCCGCCGCCGGCGAACGGCCAGTTCGGCGGCTTCGGCCCGTCCACCCCGCCGCCGCCCAGCCACGGTTACCAGACCCCGGCGCCCGGTCCGTACAACGGCGCCATGCAGACCCCGCCGCCGTACACGATCTCGCCGCAGAGCGGCGGGCCGGGGACCGGCGGCGGCAAGAGCAACAAGCCGGTGCTGATCGGCTCCGCGGTGGTCGCCCTGATCGCCGTCGTCGCGGTCGTCATGGTCATCGCCCTCAGCGGCGGCGACCCCGACACCCCCGGCCCGCAGGCGAACGGCTCCGGCAGCCCCCAGCCCTCCGTCTCCGCCACCGAGGACGCCGCCGACAAGGTCCAGCCGGAGCAGAAGGACCGCATCATCGACCCCAAGGAATGCACGGACGCGGTCAAGAGCTTCGACGACAAGTCGAAGGTCATGATGCCGAACTTCTACAGCAAGAACCTCTCCTCGGTGAAGGCGTGCATGCGCGACGCCGGCTGGCAGTGGGACATCTCCTACGAGAACAGCGAACCCATGTGGGGCAAGAACGCCGTCATCCGCCAGACGCCGGGCGAAAGCGACGACTACGACCCCAAGGGCGACCAGAAGATCCAGCTGGTGGTCTCGACGGGCAAGTCCGGCTGAGACGCGGGGTCTGCGGCCGGGCCCCGGACACACCTGCACCGAGGGGCCCTTCGCGCGGCGTGCGCGCAGGGCCCCTCGGTGCAGGTTTCCGACGTCCCGTCCGCCCTCCGGCGGCGGTGACCGTCAGAGGTAGGGGCCGGAGCGGGCGCCGCCGCGGCCGGGGTGGTCGTCGTCTTCATCGGCACCCGCCGCGCCGGGCGGGAGGGCGCGGCGCATCTGCTCCAACTGGGCGCGCGCGGCCATCTGCTGGGCGAACAGGGCGGTCTGGATGCCGTGGAACAGGCCCTCCAGCCAGCCGACCAACTGGGCCTGCGCAATGCGCAGTTCGGCTTCGGTGGGCACGGAGTCCTCGGTGAACGGCAGCGACAGCCGCTCCAGCTCCTCCACCAGCTCGGGGGCCAGCCCGTCCTCCAGCTCCTTGACGGAGCCGGCGTGGATCTCCTTCAGGCGGACCCGGCTCGCCTCGTCCAGCGGGGCGGACTTCACCTCTTCGAGCAACTGCTTGATCATGCTGCCGATGCGCATGACCTTCGCGGGCTGTTCGACCATCTCCGTCACCGGAACCTCGCGTGGCTCATCGCCGCCTCCACCACCGGAGCCTGCGCTGCCGAGAGCCATTCCGTCCGGGCCGACAACCAGGACGTGCGGGCTCTCCTGCGACCGTTCGTTCATCGGCATATCCATGCCGCCATTCTCTCGTACATGCAGTAAGAACAGTTGTGCCCCGTGGAACTAGTGATCCACCCTCGTGACGCGTCCCGTCACAGTACTTCGCCGCAGTTCAGGGCTTTTCACGGTACATCGGGGAATTTTCCCGAGATGCCGCAATTGTGGGCTCATGTGACGCTGATGACGTCACTCGACGGCACGGCACGGGAGGACACGGCGTGGTTCCAGGACTCCGCTCACTCATCGCCGCCGGCCTGCTGACGGCCACCACGCTGCTCCCCACCGCCGTACCCGCGGCCGCCGCCACCACGCAGCCACCCGTACGGGCGCACACGCGGGCCGCGGCGGATCCCCCGCAGCCGCAGTCCACCGACGGGCTGCCCGCCGACGACCGGCTCCCCGAACGCGCGTCCGGCCGGCCGCAGCCGTCCGTGCAGGACCAGACGGACACCGGCACCACCGGGCACCGCCCCCAGGACCCCGACACCTCGGTGCCCGCAGGGACCCCGGAGGCCCCGACGGAACCGGACGACAGCCCCTCGCCGTCCTCGACCGCCGCCGGCCCGAGCCCGTCCGCCGACGCGAGCGACTCCGCCACGGCGTCACCCGGACGGCCCACCCCCAGCCACTCGGCCTCCGGCTCCGGCTCCGGCGGGCCGACCAGCCGGCCGGCGACGCCGTCCCGGACCGGCGCCGCCACCCCGTCCGGTACCGACGGGACGAGCGGGCCGGGTACGCCGCCGCGCGCCTCCGGTACCTCCGACAGCGCCGGCACGGCGCTGAAGGACCCCGGTTCGACCGACCGGCCGAGCACCGGTGGCCACTCGGAGCGCCCGTACGCGCCGCTCTCGCCGCACAGCCGGGGGACACACGCATGGCAGACGCTGCGGCCGCCGCACCAGCCGGCGGCCGCCGGGCCCTCCGCGACGAACCGCGAGACCGCCGGCGCCGTCCGGCCGCCCTACACCCCCACCGAACGCGCCGCCCGGGTCGCCCGCGTCCTCCCCTTCGGCGCCGGGCTGGCGCTCACGGGGCTGGGGCTGGCGTTCATCGGGCTGCGGCTGCGGCGGCGGTGAGAGGGCGTCAGGGGAGCGTCAGTGCGCGTCAGGGCCCATCAGGGCCGGTCGGCTGCCGGCTCAGCCGACCGTCAGGACGACCTTGCCGATGTGGCTGCTCTGCTCCACGATGCGGTGCGCCTCGGCGGCCTCCGCCATCGGCAGCGTGCGGTCCACGATCGGCCGCACCTGGCCGTTCTCGATCAGCGGCCAGACGTGCTCCCGTACGGCGGCGACGATCGCGGCCTTCTCCTCGACCGGCCGGCCGCGCAGCGACGTCCCGGCGACCGCGGCCCGCTTGGTCAGCAGCGCTCCCAGGTCCAGCTCGGCCTTCCGGCCGCCCTGCAGGCCGATGACGGTCATCCGCCCGTTGGTGGCCAGCGCCCTGACGTTGTCGGCCAGGTACTTCGCGCCGATGATGTCCAGGATCACGTCCGCGCCCCGGCCGTCGGTGGCCTTGCGGATCTCCTCGACGAAGTCCTGCTCGCGGTAGTTGATGAGCACGTCGGCGCCCAGCTCGGCGCAGCGCTCCAGCTTGTCGCCGCTGCCGGCGGTCACCGCGACCCGCGCCCCGACCGCCTTGGCCAGCTGGATCGCCATGGTGCCGATGCCGCTGGACCCGCCGTGCACCAGCAGGGTCTCGCCGGGCCGCAGGTGGGCCACCATGAAGATGTTCGACCAGACGGTGCAGGCCACCTCGGGCAGCGCGGCGGCGGCCGTGAGGTCGAGGCCCTTCGGCAGCGGCAGCAGCTGACCGGCCGGCACGGCCACCTGCTCGGCGTAACCGCCGCCCGCCAGCAGCGCACAGACCTCGTCGCCGACCGCCCAGCCGCTCACGCCCGGGCCGACCTCGGTGATCATGCCGGCGCACTCCAGGCCGGGGTAGGGGGAGGCGCCGGGCGGCGGGTCGTAGAAGCCCTGACGCTGCACCACATCGGCGCGGTTGACGGCACTGGCCGCGACCCGCACCAGCACCTCGCCTTCGGACAGTTGCGGCGCGGGCACCTCGGCCCACACCAGGGCCTCGGGTCCGCCGGGTTCGGTAATGGTGATCGCACGCATGGCCGCGAGGCTACTCGCCTCGGTACCGGACGTACGAGAACCACCCGCTCCGTCCCCGGAGGGGCTGATGCCGCCCCGAAGATCCTGCCCGCCCTCGGTACTAGTCCCCGAGGTCCTGTTCGTCCGCGCGGCGGATCACCCGGTCCTTCTCGTCCGCCCGGCGCATCGGCTGGACGCCGGAGCCCGGCAGTCCCTGCGCGGCCGGGCGGCCCAGCTCCGCCGCCTCCTCCTTCGGCACCGCGCGGACGATGGTGATCAGCCGGTCGGCGTGCTGCAGCGGGCTCGCCGCCGGGTCGTCGTACGCCAGCAGCCGATGGCCGCGCAGTACGGAAACGACCAGGTCACCGGTGTCCCGTACCGACTTGCCGACCTCCGCCTTCACCACCGGGCGCTCGATCAGGTCCAGCCCGCTGCCCTGCTGGATCAGGTCCTCCATGACCGTGCTCGCGCTCGGGCTGTTCACCGACAGGCCCAGCAGCCGGCCCGCCGCGCTCGCGGAGGTGATCACGGAGTCGGCGCCGGACTGCCGCAGCAGCGGCGCGTTCTCCTCCTCCCGCACGGCCGCCACGATCGTGGCCTTCTTGTTGAGCTGGCGGGCGGTGAGCGAGACCAGGACGGCGGTGTCGTCGCGCTGCGTAGCGATGATGATCTGGCGGGCGCGCTGCACCTCGGCGCGCAGCAGTACGTCGCTGCGCGTGGCGTCGCCCAGTACGCCCGCGAAGCCCTCGGCGACGGCCGTGTCGATCACCTTGGGGCTCGGGTCCACGATGACGATGCGGTCCCGGCTCGCGCCCGTGGCCCGCAGCGTCTGCACGGCCGACCGGCCCTTCGTACCGAAGCCGACGATGACGGTGTGGTCGCGCAAGGCGGTCCTCCAGCGGTTCAGCCGCCACTGTTCACGGGTCCGCTCGGTGAGGACCTCGAGGGTGGTGCCGACCAGGATGATCAGGAACAGGACGCGGAGTGGCGTGATGAGCAGGATGTTCAGCAGCCGTGCGCTGTCTCCGTACGGGACGATGTCGCCGTACCCGGTGGTGGAGAGCGTGACGGTCGCGTAGTAGACGCAGTCGAGGAAGTCGACCGAGCCATTGGCGTTGTCGTGGTACTCGTCGCGGTCCACCCAGACGATGAGGACCGTCAGCACCAGCACTATCAGCGCCATGACGAGCCGGCGCACCACCTGGCGCAGCGGTGCGGCGGGCGCCCGGCGGGGCAGCTGGACCCGGTGCGAGACGTCCTCGGGGAGCCGCTCGTGTGCCGCGGCGTCCTGCATGGGGAGCTTCACGCGCGGCCTCCAGTGGCACCGGTGTCCGGGGCCGTGGCGGCGGGGGACCAGGGGAGGTCGAGGAGCACGGCCGGCTCGCCCTCGGCGGCGCCGCCGGGCGGGATCACGGCCAGCGCGTCGGCGGCGGCGATGCCACGCAGCATGGCCGGGCCGTTGAAGTGCAGGGGGCGCGCCACGACGGCTCCCTTCTCGTCCGTGCGGCAGGCCACGGGGACCAGCCGGGTGTCGTGCGGATGACCGTGCACGCCGTCGGCG
This sequence comes from Streptomyces sp. NPDC000151, assembly GCF_040301705.1. Taxonomy (NCBI): domain Bacteria; kingdom Bacillati; phylum Actinomycetota; class Actinomycetes; order Kitasatosporales; family Streptomycetaceae; genus Streptomyces; species Streptomyces sp. NPDC000151. The sequence continues at coordinate 42,768 of NZ_JBEPFC010000004.1, forward strand.
AGGCGTACCCGGCGGGGCGCGGAGCGCGTACGGCCCGAGAGCGTACCGAGCAGCGGTTCGGCGAGCGTCAGCAGCCCCGAGACGGCGGCGAGCGGATTGCCGGGCAGGCCGACCAGGTGCCGCGCGGGACGGTCGGCGGGGGTGTTGTCGTCGGTCGGGTCGAGCCGGGCGAGGAGCATCGGGTGGCCGGGGCGTACTTGTACGCCGTCCACCAGCAGTTCGGCTCCGAGGCGCCGCAACGCGGGGTGTACATGGTCGACCGGGCCCGCGGCCGTGCCGCCGGTCGTGATCACCACGTCCGCCGTCGACGAGGCGATGGCCTCGTACAACACTCCCTCGTCGTCCGCGAGATGGCGCGGACCGATGGTCTCCGCGCCCAGGGCGTGCAGCCAGGGCGCGAGCATCGGGCCGAGCGCGTCCCGGATGCGCCCCTCCTGCGGCAGCCCGCTGTGCAGCAACTCGTCGCCCAGGACGAGGATTTCCACCATCGGGCGGCGGTACGTCCACAGCTCGTCGTAGCCCGCGGCGGCGGCGAGGCCGAGCACGGCCGGGGTCACGAGCGCGCCGGGCGGCAGCAGTTGATCGCCGTTGCGGCACTCCTGGCCGCGCGGCCGGATGTCCTGACCGGGCGGCGCGCCGCCGGGTGCGGACAACAGCGCGCCGCCGTCGGCCTGTTCCGCGGTCTCGCCGTGCTCGGAACGGAGCACGGCCGAGGCACCGGGCGGTATCCGCGCCCCGGTGGCGATCCGGATCGCGTGCCCGTCGGGCAGCGGCCGGGCGGGGGCGTGACCGGCGAGGATGCCGGCCGAAGCGGCGGGCGCGACCGTACGGGGCGCGGTGACGCGCCAGGGGCCGGGGCCGGAGACGGCCCAGCCGTCCATCGCCGAGGTGTCGAACGAGGGCAGGTCCGTGAGCGCCGTGAGGGCACCGGCGAGCACCCGCCCCAGCGCCTCGGTCCCGAGCGGCACGGCACCGGCCTCCAGCGGCCCGGCCACGGCCCCGGCGGCGGCCACCCGCGCGACGTGCCAGGGCGAGTGGGCACCGGGGCGGGGGGTCGGGGAGGAGGGTGATCCCTTACGGGACGCGGAGGCGACCGGTTGGGGGGCGGCGGGCTCGGAGGCTGTGGGCTCGGAGGCTGTGGGCTCGGAGGCTGTGGGCTCGGGGGGCGGCTCCGGCGAGTACGACGGCGGGGGATCACCCGGGCCCGGGGCCGGGTCTTCGGCCGCGGCCGCCTCCGACCGGGCCGCGCGGTGGCCGTTGCCCCAGGGTGCGTGCCACGGGTCGATCCACGTGCGTTCGGACGAGCGCTCGCCGGTACGGGACGGGGTTCCCCGGGGGGCGGCGTCCTGAGAGGCGGCACCCTGCGGGTCGGCACCCGCTTGAGGCGGGGTGTCCGGTGTCCGGGGCGCGGCGTCCGTTGCTCGGGGCGCGGCGTCCGTTGCTCGGGGCGCGGCGTCCGTTGCTCGGGGCGCGGCGTCTGCTGCTCGGGGCGCGGCGTCCGTTGCTGGGGGTGCGGCGTCCGTGATCCGGTCGCCGCCGGCCTGGCCGTACCGCCCCGCGTTGGCGATGGCGAGCGCGTCGTCGAATTCGCCGGGGTCTCCGGTCAGACCGGGCATCATTCCTTCGCTTCCCCGGCTTCGCCGGACTCCGCGACGTCTGCCGCTTCCGCGGCCCAGCGGTTCGCCAGCGCCGCCGCGCGCCTGCTGACCTCCGCCACGTCGAGGCCCTGCTGGGCGGCCGCGTACCCGACGAGGAAGGTCGTCAGCGGCGCGGCCGGCCGGGCCACGCCGTGTGCCGCGTCCCGCGCCAGGTCGAGGAGGACGGCCGTGTCGACATCGAGTTCGATGCCCAGTTCGGCCTTGACTGCGGTGATCCATTCGTCCAACACGTGTCCATGCTCCCTGATCCGGGCGCGCGCCGCGCTGAGGGCCTCCCAGGTGTCGCAGTCGAACGAGGCCGCCGCCGTGTCGTCCCGGACCCGCCGCACCGTCAATTCGGCGAGCAGGGCCCGCAAGGGCAGCCCGTCGAGCCCGCCGCGCGCGGCCCGCAGCGTCTCCAGGGAACGACGCAGCGCCGCGGCCCGGTACGCCGCCACGAGCGGCTGATCCCGCCCGTCCCCGTCGATCAGCAGAGCCCCGTCGCCCCCCGCCGGCAGTGCCGCCGCCAGCAGCGCGTCCACCGTCGCAGTCGTGAGAAAGGGCAGGTCGGCGGAGAGGACGAGCACCGTGCCGGCCGTCGTGTGCCGCAGGCCCGCGTCCAGCGCCGCGACCGGCCCGGCACCGGGCGGGTCCTCGCGCGCCGTCACCACGGGGCGCGCGGTCGGCCGCTCCGGCCCGACGACCACGGTGCGCGCCGCACCGTGGCAGGCGGCGAGCACCCGGTCCAGGAGGGACCGGCCGCCGACCGCGAGCGCTGGCTTGTCCGCGCCGCCGAGCCGGCGCGCCGCGCCCCCGGCCAGCACGATGGTGTCGTAGTCGCTCGTCACCCTCCGAGTATCACCGCGCCGGGGCGATCAACACCCTTCCGTACCGTTACTTCGTGCACCGGCGGCCGGGGAGGCCGCCCGTGCCTCCGCGTACGCGGCGCCCGCCGCTCACAGCCCCCGCAGCAAGATCGCCGGCTGTTCCACGCAGTCCGCCACGAAGCGCAGGAAGCCGCCCGCCGTGCCGCCGTCGCACACCCGGTGGTCGAAGGTGAGCGAGAGCTGTACGACCTGCCGTACGGCCAACTCCCCTTCGTGCACCCAGGGCTTGGCGGCTATCCGGCCGACGCCGAGCATCGCGGCCTCGGGGTGGTTGATGATCGGCGTGGAGCCGTCGACGCCGAAGACGCCGTAGTTGTTGAGGGTGAACGTGCCGTGCGTCAGCTCGGCGGGCGAGAGCCGGCCCGCACGGGCGGTCTCGGTGAGCCGCACCATCTCGGCGGAGAGCCCCTCGACCGTACGGGCGTGCGCGTCCCGCACGACCGGCACGACCAGGCCGCGGTCGGTCTGCGCCGCGAACCCCAGGTGCACCTCCGGCAGCCGGACGATCTCGCGCGCCGCCGTGTCGACGGTGGAGTTCAGCTCCGGATACCGCGCGAGGGCCGCCGTACAGATCCGGGCCAGCAGCGCGAGCAGCGACACCTTCTCGCCACCCCCCGCGTTCATGGCGCGGCGGACGGCCAGCAGCTCCGTCGCGTCCGCGTCCACCCAGCAGGTCGCGTCCGGGATCTCCCGGCGGCTGCGGGCGAACTTCTCCGCCGCGGCGCCCCGCATCCCCTTCAGCGGCACCCGCTCGGCCCCCTCCGGGGCCACGGCGCCGGTCCCGGCGGCAGCGGCCACCGCTCCGGCCCCGGCCTGCTTTCCGCCGCGCAGCGCGTGCTCGACGTCGGACCGCAGGATCAGCCCCTCCGGACCGCTCCCCCGCACCGTGCGCAGGTCCACGCCGTGCTCCCGCGCCAGCCGCCGCACCAGCGGCGAGATCACCGGCACGGGCGACGGCCCGCCGACGCCCTCCGGTATCTCCCGGCCCGTCGCCGTCTCGGGGACCACCGCCGTCTCCGGGGCCGTCGCCGCCTCGGGAACCGGCGTCCCCGTCGTCCCCGTCGGACCGCCCGCCCCGGTCGTACGGGCCGCGCCCGTCGGCCGTACGCGTCGCCGGCGCCCCGCCGGTGCGCTCGTGCCGTATCCGACCAGTACGTTCCCCGAGCCCTCGGCCTCTCCGGCGGGCTCGCCGTCCGTGGCGCGCTCGGTGCCGGCGTCCTGCGACGCCCCCACCGCCACCGTCACCAACGGGGCGCCGACCGGCAGTTCGTCGCCCTCTGTGCCCATCCGGGCGGTGACGACGCCGCCGTACGGGCACGGCACCTCGACCATCGCCTTGGCCGTCTCGACCTCCACGACCGGCTGGTCGACGGCGACGACCTCGCCCACCTCGACCAGCCAGCGCACGATGGTCGCCTCGGTCAGCCCCTCGCCCAGGTCGGGCAACGGGAACTCGCGTACCTCGGCCATCAGCTGCCACTCCCCTCGGTGCCGCCGCCCTCAGTACGGCCCTCGGTCCAGTCGGACTCCCACTGCAGGCGCGCCACGGCGTCCAGTACCCGGTCGACGCCCGGCAGGTGGTGCCGCTCCAGCATCGGCGGCGGATACGGGATGTCGAAGCCGGCCACCCGCAGCACGGGCGCCTCCAGGTGGTGGAAGCAGCGCTCGGTGATCCGGGCGGCGATCTCCCCTCCGGGACCGCCGAAACCGGTGGACTCGTGGACGACGACCGCGCGCCCCGTGCGCCGCACCGAAGCGCACACCGTCTCGTCGTCGAACGGCACCAGGGAGCGCAGGTCCAGCACCTCCAGGTCCCAGCCCTCCTCGCGGGCCGCCTCGGCCGCCTCCAGGCACACCGGCAGCGACGGCCCGTACGTGAGCAGCGTGGCGCTGCTCCCGGGGCGGCGGATCTCCGCGCGGCCGATGGGCGCGACGGGCGCCGGGTCGTCGGGGGACCAGTCGGCCTTGGACCAGTACAGCCGCTTGGGCTCCAGGAAGACCACCGGGTCGTCGGAGGCGATCGCCGCCCGCAGCATCCCGTACGCGTCGGCGACGGTCGCCGGGGCGAGCACCTGGAGGCCGGGCGTGGCCATGTAGTACGCCTCGGAGGAGTCGCTGTGGTGCTCGACGCCGCCGATCCCGCCGCCGTACGGGATGCGGATCGTCAGCGGCATCGGGAGCGCGCCCCGCGTCCTGTTCCGCATCCGCGCCACATGGCTGACGAGTTGCTCGAACGCGGGGTAGGCGAATGCGTCGAACTGCATCTCCACCACGGGCCGCAGGCCGTACATCGCCATGCCGACCGCCGTGCCGAGGATGCCGGCCTCGGCGAGCGGGGTGTCCGTGCAGCGGTCCTCGCCGAACTCCTTGGCGAGGCCGTCGGTGATCCGGAAGACGCCACCGAGCTGCCCGACGTCCTCGCCCATCACATGGACGGTGGGGTCCTCGGCCATGGCGTCGCGCAGCGCTCTGGTGAGGGCCTGCGCCATCGTGGCCGGCTTGCGCCCGGTCGCGGTCGTGCTTCCGGCGGCGACTGCGGTGCTCATCGGTGCTCCCCTTCCGCTGCGATCTCGGCCCGCAACAGGTCCGCCTGCTCGCGCAGTTGGCCGGTCGGCGCGGCGTAGACGTGGTCGAAGAGATCCATCGGGTCCAGCACCGGGTCCGCGTTCATCCGCGCGCGCAGCGCGCCGGCCATCTCCTCCGCCGCGTCCTTCGTGGCGCTCACGTACGCGGGCGTCAGCAGGTCCCGCTCCGCCAGCTCGCGCTCCAGCAGGGCTATCGGGTCGTGGCCGCGCCAGGTCTCGACCTCGGCGTCGCTGCGGTAGCGGGTGGCGTCGTCGGCGTTGGTGTGCGCCTCCATGCGGTACGTCACGGCCTCGACCAGCGTGGGGCCGCCGCCGCGGCGCGCTCGCGCCACCGCCTCGCCGAGCACTTCGTGGAGCGCGGGCGCGTCGTTCCCGTCGACCAGCCGCCCGGGCATGCCGTACCCCACCGCCTTGTGGGCGAGCGAAGGGGCGGCCGTCTGCTTGGCGAGCGGCACGGAGATCGCGAAGCCGTTGTTCTGGACCAGGAAGACGACGGGCGCCTGCCATACGGCCGCGAAGTTCAGCGCCTCGTGGAAGTCGCCCTCGCTCGTGCCGCCGTCGCCGACCATGGCGAGCGCGACGACGTCGTCGCCCTTGAGGCGGGCGGCGTGCGCGAGGCCCACCGCGTGCGGCAGCTGGGTGGCGAGCGGGGTGCACAGCGGCGCCACGCGGTGCTCCCGCGGGTCGTACCCCGTGTGCCAGTCGCCGCGCAGCAGGGTGAGCGCCTGTACGGGGTCCAGGCCGCGGGCGACGGCGGCGAGGGTGTCGCGGTAACTGGGGAAGAGCCAGTCGCGCTCCTCCAGGACGAGCGCGGCGGCCACCTCGCACGCCTCCTGGCCGGTGGAGGAGGGGTAGACGGCGAGCCGGCCCTGACGGGTGAGGGCGGTGGCCTGGGTGTTGTACCGGCGGCCGCTGACCAGCTGCTCGTACAGCCGCTTCAGCAGGCCGTCGTCCAGCTCGCGCGCCGCGTCCGTACCGAGCAGGCGGTACGGCTCCTCGTCGGGCAGGAGGGGCCCGGGGTCGACGCGGGGCCGCCAAGCGGGCGGCGGGGCCGGGCGGTCGCCGGTCGCGGTGCTGCCGTGCCTGCTGCTGCCGGGCTGCTCTAGGACCGTCATGAGGGGCACCTCCTCGGTGGGAAGGGGTGGCGCTGTGCGCCGCGTACGGGGTGGTTACGGGCGGCTGAAGGGAAAACTGCGGGTGCGAGGGACCGGCCGGTGGGTCGGACCCCTCCCTACCGATTGTTCGGTTGCCGACACATTTTGGCTACAGGCGGGCCGAGCCTGTGGACAATCGGTTCTCCACAGCCTGGAATGGAGTCAGGACGTCCAAGAAGGGGAGACGGGACGGCATGCCGGACGAACAGATGGTCAATCCCGCCGGACGACACCCCGTCCGCCCACTGGACGCCGTCGACCGCGACATCCTGCGCATGCTGCAGACCGACGGCCGGGCGTCGATACGGTCCGTGGCCGACCGCGTGCACATCTCGCGGGCCAACGCGTACGCCCGGATAAACCGCCTGCTGGACGACGGCGTCATCCGCGGTTTCAGCGCCCGGGTGGACCAGGAGCGGGCGGGTCAGGGCGCGTCGGCGTACATCACGCTGAAGATCGTGCAGAACTCCTGGCGCACGGTGCGCGAAGCGCTCCAGGCGCTCCCGGGCGCCGCACACATCGCCCTGGTCAGCGGGGATTTCGACGTCCTACTGCTGGTCCACACGAAGGACAACAGGGCGCTGCGGGAGCTCGTCCTCACCCGCATCCAGTCGATACCGGAAGTACTGAGCACCCGGACCCTGCTGGTCTTCGAGGAGACCGACCTCGAACCGGAGGGGTGAGCCTTACGGCCCGTGTCGTGCGGGCCCCGGGTTCGGCGCCCCGGCTTCAGGCTTCGTTGCGCAGGCCCGCGAACGCCGTGAGGACCACCGCGTCGGCCACTTCCTCGGTACTCGCCGAGCCGCCGCGGCCCGGCCGGTACCACTCCACGATCGAGTTGATCATGCCGAAGAGCAGCCTCGTCGCCAGCCGGATGTCGGCGTCCGGGCGCAGGTCGCCCTCGGCGGCCGCCGCCTTCAGCAGCTCGGCGACCTCGTTGTCGAAGTCGCGGCGGCGCTCCATGGCCCACCGCTCGGTGTCGGTGTTGCCCCGCACCCGCAGCAGCAGCGTCACGTACGGCAGCTCCGCGATCAGCACCTCGACCTCGCGCCGGGCCACGTACTCCAGCCGCTCGATCGCCCGCCCCTGGGTCGCGCCCGGCTCCTGGAGGACGCCGAAGAGGCCGTCCAGCGCCCTGCTTATCGCCCGCCGCAGCAGCTCTTCCTTGCTGCGCACGTGATGGTAAATGGAGGACTTGGAGATGCCGGCCGCCTTGGAGAGGTGCTCCATGGACGTGCCGTCGTAACCGCGCTCGTTGAACACCTCGACGGCGACCGCGAGCAGCGAATCGGGCGTATAGGTGTCGCGCTTGGCCATGGTCATGATTACAGCAGCTTTCCGGACGGGGCCGCACAGCGGACCAGGGAGCGGGACGGGACCGGCGCCGGCGGACGCGGAGCGGGCTCCCGCCCCACGCGTCCCGCCGTGACGACCGGCGCTCCGACGGAGTTTTCCACAGGCTTTCCGGGGCCCCCTTGCCCCGACCGATCGTTCGGTTACTCTAGCTCCGATGCCCGTCCGCTCCCAGCCCTGATCGACGAGGAGTTGGTCCCCGATGGCCGCCGACCCGACCACCACGCAGTTGATCGAGAAGCACCTCTCCACGCTCGACCAGGCGCTGGAGACCATCCGCAGCCGTGCGTACTGGTCCCCGCACGCGGAGCACCCCAAGGCGTACGGCGAGGACGCCGCGCCCGAGGGCAAGGCCGCCTTCGAGGCCCTCCGCGGCACCCGCTTCGAGCTGGACCAGCCCGGCACCGACGGCTGGACCGGCGAGGAGATCTCGCCGTACGGCATCGAGCTGGGCATCACCTATCCGCACCCGGACCCCGATGTCTTGCTGCCGGTCATGCGCGCGGCGATCCCCGCCTGGCGGGACGCGGGGCCCGAGGCCCGCGCCGCGGTCTGCCTGGAGATCCTCTCCCGGATCAACGCCCGCACCCACGAGTTCGCGCACGCGGTGATGCACACCAGCGGGCAGGCGTTCATGATGGCGTTCCAGGCCGGCGGGCCGCACGCCCAGGACCGCGGCCTGGAGGCGGTGGCGTACGCCTACGCGGAGCAGACCCGCACGCCCGGCGAGGCCCCCTGGTCCAAGCCGCAGGGCAAGCGCGACCCGCTGGAGCTCAGCAAGACCTTCCAGGCCGTCCCGCGCGGCGTCGCCCTGATGATCGGCTGCAACACCTTCCCCACGTGGAACGGCTATCCGGGCCTCTTCGCCTCCCTGGCCACCGGCAATCCCGTGCTGGTCAAGCCGCACCCGCGGGCCGTCCTGCCGCTCGCCCTCACCGTCCGCGTCGCGCGCGAGGTGCTCACCGAGGCCGGCTTCGACCCGAATCTGGTCGCGCTCGCCGTGGACCGCCCCGACGAGGGCCTCGCCAAGATCCTCGCGCTCCGCCCCGAGGTGCGCATCATCGACTACACGGGCTCCACCGCGTTCGGCGACTGGCTGGAGGAGAACGCCCGCCAGGCGCAGGTGTACACCGAAAAGGCCGGCGTCAACACCGTCGTCATCGACTCGACGGACGACTACAAGGGCATGCTGGGCAACCTGGCGTTCTCGCTGTCCCTCTACAGCGGCCAGATGTGCACCACCCCGCAGAACCTCCTCATCCCCCGGGACGGCATCAGCACGGACGCCGGCCCGAAGACGTACGACGAGGTGGTCGCCGACCTCGCGGGCGCCGTCCAGGGCCTGCTCGGCGACGACGCCCGGGCCAACGCCCTGCTGGGCGCGATCGTGAACCCGCAGGTGGCCGGGCGTATAACGGCGGCTCCCGAGCTCGGCGAGGTCGCGCTGGCCTCCCGCGAGGTGACCCACCCCGACTTCCCCGGCGCCACGGTCCGTACGCCCGTGATGGTCAAGGCCGACGGCGAGCGGAAGCGGTGGGAGGGGGCGGACGCGGAGCCGCCCTTCCTGTCGGAGCGCTTCGGGCCGGTCTCCTTCGCCGTCGCCGTGGACTCCGCACCGGAGGCGGTGGAGCTGCTGCGCCGCACGCTGCGCGACAAGGGCGCGATGACCGTCGGCGCGTACACCACCTCGCCGGAGGTGGAGCGCCTGGTCGAGGACGCCTGCCTGGAGGAGTGCGCCCAGCTCTCGCTGAACCTCACGGGCGGGGTGTACGTCAACCAGACCGCGGCGTTCTCCGACTTCCACGGCTCCGGCGGCAATCCCGCGGCGAACGCGGCGCTGTGCGACGCGGCGTTCGTGGCCAACCGGTTCCGGACGGTGGAGGTGCGTCGCCAGGCGTGATCAGGCCCTGGGCCACACCCGAGGCTGGTCGGTAAGGCCCGTTCTAGGCGGGCGGCTCGATGTGGGCGTGGCGGCCGATCCAGGCGTGCATGGCGATGGCGGCGGCCGCCCCCGCGTTGATCGAGCGGGTCGAGCCGAACTGCGCGATCGAGCAGACCATCGAGGCGTGCGCCCGGGCCTCCTCGGTCAGCCCCGGCCCCTCCTGGCCGAAGAGCAGCACGCACCGCCGCGGCAGTTCCGTGGTCTCCAGCGGGACGGCGCCGGGGAGGTTGTCGATCCCGATGATCGGCAGCTCCTCGGCGGCCGCCCAGGCGGTGAGGTCCTCGGTGCCGGGGTGATGGCGCACGTGCTGGTAGCGGTCGGTCACCATCGCGCCGCGCCGGTTCCAGCGCCGCCGGCCGACGATGTGGATCTCCTTGGCCAGGAAGGCGTTGGCCGTGCGGACGACCGAGCCGATGTTGAAGTCGTGGCCCCAGTTCTCCACGGCCACGTGGAAGTCGTGGCGGCGGGTGTCCAGGTCGGCGACGATCGCCTCGCGCGTCCAGTAGCGGTAGTGGTCGACGACGTTGCGCCGGTCACCGTGCGCGAGCAGCTCGGGGTCGTACCGCTCGTCCTGCGGCCAGGGCTCCGGGTGCGGCCCCACGCCGACCACGGTCGCGAAGCCCTCGTCGTACTGGACGGGCTCGGCCGGCCGTGCGGACTCGTCGGGGAGGATCGTCGCCGGGCCGGTGGTGCGGCGGCCGGTGGTGTCCGTACCGCTGCCGGGGGCGGTTTTCTCGCTGCTCACCCCACGAGCGTATGGCCACCGCCGGACTCCCGCGTACGAGCCCCCGGCCCACCTGCCGGTTTCCCCTCGTCCCCCGGCCCGTCGGCCGACTTCTCCGCGTCCCCCGGCCTGCCGGCCGACTTCTCCGCGTCCGCCGCCGCTCCGGCAGCTCCGCCGGACGCGGGCCGCGCCGCGCCGCCCGGGAGCAGCCGGTCGCGTACCGCCGCCACCCGGCCACCGAGCCACCGCAGGAAGTTCGTCGGCAGGAAGACCGCGTCCGCCGTCACCATCGCGAGCGAGAAGAACGGCAGCCCGAGCAGCACGGCGATGGACAGGTGCTCCATGATCATCGCCACCAGCAGGACGTTCTTCACGCGCCGGTTGAAGACCGTGAAGGGGAAGGCGACCTGCACGATCACCGTGCCGTAGGTGGCCAGCATGATCAGCAGCCCGCTGCCCGCGAGCAGCCCCGACAGCTCGGGCCACGGCGAGAAGTAGTCCAGGTGCATCGGGTAGAAGACGGCGGTGCCGTCCTGCCAGCGGTTGCCCTGGATCTTGTACCAGCCGGCCGTGGCATAGATCAGGCAGACCTCGACCATGATGACCAGCAGCGCGCCGTTGTGCGCGAGGTCGGCGAGGGTGTTGAGGACCGTACGCGGCTCTCCCGGCGCGTAGCGCCGCGCCCACCACCACGCGCCGTGCGCCAGCCACAGCGCCCACAGCGCCAGGCCCCAGCCCACGTGCGGGAACGGCCCGTTGGCCGTCCACTCCAGCCCGTACAGCCCGAGCAGCTGGGCGAGGGCGAGGACCAATCCGAGGACGGACCACAGGAGTACGCCGGTCACGTCCCGGCCCGGCGCCCCGTCGGCGCCGGCCGCCGCCGCCCTCCGCGCGCGCCGGGCGTCCAGCGACCAGACCTGCCCGCAGCGGGTCAGGACCAGGTACATCGACATCAGGTGGATGACGTTGTCGCCACCGTCCCCGAGGAAGACGCTGCGGTTCTGCAGCGACAGCACGCCGATCATGAACAGCACGGACATGGTGCGGGTGCGCCAGCCGAGCATCAGCAGCGCGCTGGAGACGATGGCCAGCGCGTACACGAGCTCGAACCAGCCGCGGCCGTCGGACCAGACCAGGACGGAGAACGCGCCGTTGCTCCCGAGAAGCCGACGGGCCATGTCCAGGCTCCAGACGCCGTCCGGACCGTACAGCTCGTGGCGGTTCGGCCACTCGCGCAGCAGGAAGAACAGCCAGGTCGCGGCGAAGCCGATGCGGATCACGGCGGTCTGGTACGGAGCCATCGGACCGGCCGTGACGCGGGCGAAGCCGCGGCCGATCACGCGCTCTATCCAGGTGTCCCGCACGACGTAGTCCTGCGCTTCGGCGTCCTGTACGCCGGAGCCGCCGGTGTCCGTCGCGTGCGTCGGCTCCGTCGAACTCCGGTGCTCCGTGGGGTGCGTGGTCACTTGTTGCTCGCCCCCTCGGGCACGTCGTCGACGGTGACCGGCCACCAGGGCAGCACCCGGTACACGGGCTTGTCGCTGATCTTCTCGCCGCTCCACGGCGGCGTCCCGACAGGAGTCGTCACCGAGCGGAACTCCATCCGGTCGACCGTGCCGCCGTGCGCCGTCCACACCGCGCCGAGGCGGCCCATCGCGATCCGCCGCAGATAGCGTTCGGTCAGCTCACCGCGGGTGCCGTTCGGGCGGTTCTGCGCGTCGTGCGAGCCGACGAACGACTCCCAGCCGCGGCGCAGTTCGTTCTGCTGCGTGTGGCTGGGGAAGAGGTTGTGGTGGATGGCCCGGCCGTCGAGCGCGGTCAGGTCGGTCCACCCGGTCGTACGGGCACTGCCGCCGTCCCCGGGGCGTATCTCCGCCCGTACTTGTACGGAGATGTTCTGCTGCAGCGGATTGGGCGCGAACAGCTTCCAGTTCTGCTCGTACTCCGGATAGACGTAGTCGCTGACCGCGGCGCCGTGCGCCTTGGTGACCGTGTTGGACGGGGCGACATGCAGGAACATCATCGCGAGGTGGACCAGGGCGGCGACCGCGATGCCGCCCGCCGCGGTCGCCACCACGATCCGCGAGGGCAGGGAGAGCGCGGTGCCGGGTGGCGCCTGTGGTGGTCGCGTTTCCTCCGCGTATGACTGCATTCCTGCCCCGTTCCCCGGTCCTGTGCGGCTCCATCCCGCCACGGAACCGTACCCAGGCCACGTGCGCGGCGACAGCGATCCTCCAGTTGTGCACAGCCTCGCCACCTTCCCGACCGCCGCCCGCACCCGCTGGACCGCCCTCGCCGCACCTCGGCCGTCCGCCGCCATTCCCAATTCCTGCAACCTGTTCTACCTTGCAGGCCCCCAACGGTGCGTGCGGAAGGACAGCCAGTGGACTTCACCTTCACAGAGGAACAGCAGGCGGCCGCCGAGGCGGCCGGGGCCGTCTTCTCCCGGGTCGCCCCCGACGCCGTCCCGTCACCCGCCCTCACCAGCGGAGCCGTCGCCGACGACATCGACCGCGGCCTGTGGCGCACGCTGGCCGACGCCGACCTGCTCAGCCTGGTGATCGAGCCCGCGTACGGCGGCGCTGGACTCGACCCCGTCGCGCTCTGTCTCGTCCTGCGCGAAGCCGCCAAGGTCCTCGCCCGCGTACCGCTGCTGGAGGCCGGCGCCGCCGCACTCACCCTGCAGACCTACGCCGACCCCGGCCTGCGCGCGGAGACGCTGCCCCGCATCGGCCGCGGCGAGCTGATCGTCACCGTCGCCACCGCCGGACGCACCGGGCACGAACCGGCCGAACTGGCCGTCGAGGCACACGAGGAGGACGCGCACTGGACCCTGGACGGCACCCACAGCGCCGTGCCCTGGGCGTACAGCGCGGACCGCCTCCTCCTCCCCGCGCACACCCGCGACGGCAGCGCCGTCCTCGCCCTCGTCCCCCGCGGCCACCCCGGCGTCACCCTCGCCGAGCAGCTCTCCACCAACGGAGAGCGGTACGCCGAGGTCCGTCTGGACGCCGTACGGCTCACCGCCCGCGAGATGATCACCGACCCCGCCGCCTGGGAACGGCTGCGGCAGCTCCTCACCGTCGGCACCTGCGCCCAGGCCCTCGGGCTCGGCGAGCGCGTGCTCGCCATGACCGCCGAATACACCGGCACCCGCGAACAGTTCGGGCACCCGGTCGCCACGTTCCAGGCCGTCGCCGTGCAGGCCGCCGACCGGTACATCGACCTGCGGGCCATGGAAGCCACCCTGTGGCAGGCCGCCTGGCGCATCGGCACCGGCGCACCCGGCGCCCTGCCCCCGGCCGGGGACGTCGCCGTGGCCAAGATCTGGGCCGCGGAGGGCGTACGACGCGTCGTACAGACCGCGCAGCACCTCCACGGCGGCTTCGGCGCCGACACCGACTACCCGCTGCACCGCTACCACGCCTGGGCCAAGCAACTGGAACTCGCGCTCGGCCCGGCCCCGGCCCACGAGGAGGCGCTGGGGGAGCTGTTGGCGGCTCATCCGCTGGGGTGAGCGGGCGCTGCCACAACGCGGCGGCGCCCCGCTTCACGTTTCACGTGAAACAGAGCGCCGCCGTGCGAAAGACCTTCGGCCGAGGGTCAGATGACCGCGCCCGGCGCGCCCTGATCGGTGACCACGGGACGCCCGGTGGCCTCCCACGCCTGCATGCCGCCCTCGACATTCACCGCGTCGAGGCCCTGCTGGACCAGGTACTGGGTGACCTGCGCAGAGCGGCCGCCGACCCGGCACAGCACGTACACCTTGCCGCTCTCGGGCGCCTTCTCCGTCAGCTCGCCGTAGCGCGCGACGAAATCACTCATCGGGATGTGCAGGGCGCCCTCGGCGTGCCCGGCCTCCCACTCGTCGTCCTCACGCACGTCCAGCAGGAAATCCGCCGGCGTGAGCGCATCGACACCGACCGTGGGCACAGAACCAAAATGCATGGCCCCGACGCTACCCGACCGGACTCCCCGCACGCCGCCCGCGCCGCAGCTTCGCCAGCAGCCCGCTACCCCACCAGCTGGGCCAGCCGCTCCTCGCGCTCCGCCACGTCGGCCAGCAGCTTCTCGGCGATCTGCGCCAGCAGCGCGTCCGGGTCCTCCGGCGCCATCTTGAGCATTTGGCCGATCGCGCTCTCCTCCAGCTCCGCGGCGACCGCCGTCAGCATCTCCTTGCGCGTGGCCAGCCACTCCAGCCGCGCGTAGAGCTCCTCGCTCTCGCTCAGCTGCCGCTCCTGCGGCACCGGACCGGCCTCCCACTCCGCCGCCAGCTCCCGCAGCGCCGCCTCGTCACCGACCGCGTAGGCGGCGTTGACCCGCGAGATGAACGCGTCCCGGCGCTCCCGCTCCGCCTCGTCCCGCGCCAGATCCGGATGCGCCTTGCGCACCAGGTCCCGGAACACCTTGCGGGCCTCCTCGCTCGGCCGCACCTTCTGCGGCGGGCGCACCGGCTGGTCCGTGAGCATGGCCTGCGCCTCGGGCCACAGCCCCTCGGAGCCCATCCAGCCGTGGAACAGCTCCTCCACACCCGGCATCGGCAGCACGGCCGCGCGGAGCTCCTGCGCCCTGCGCGCGTCCTCCGGATCGCCCGACCGTGCCGCGACGGCCTCCGCGATCTGCGCGTCCAGCTCGTCCAGCCGCGAGTACATCGGCCCGAGCCGCTGGTGGTGCAGGCGCGAGAAGTTCTCCACCTCCACCCGGAAGGTCTCCACCGCGATCTCGAACTCGATCAGTGCCTGCTCGGCCGCCCGCACGGCCTGCGCCAGCCGGGCGGTGCCGCCCGCTGCCCGCCCTTCGGAGCCGCCGGCGGCCGGTTCCTCCGGGCCCGCGCCTCCTGCGGCTTCCTGGCCGTCCTGCCCGTTCTGCGCTTGCGAGTTCGTCACGCGGCCACCCTACGGCCCGGCTCACACTCCCGACTCTGCGGCCAGCCGCCCGTTGCGCACCGCCGCGACCAGCTCCTCGTGATCGGCCTCCGTACGGTCCGCGTACGCCACCGCGAACGAAGCGAGCGCCTCGTCCAGCTCCTCGTTCTTGCCGCAGTACCCGGCGACCAGCCGCGGGTCGGCACTGTGCGCATGGGCCCTGGCCAGCAGCGCACCGGTCATCCGCGCGTAGTCGTCCAGCTGGTCCGCCGGCAGCGCCGCCGGGTCCACGCTGCCCTTGCGGTTACGGAACTGCCGCACCTGGACGGGCAGCCCCTCGCGGCGCCCGTCCGCCGCGGCCTCCGCGCCGCACACCGTCGTCCACCCCAGCAGCATGTCGCTCACGACCTGCATCCGCTTCTGGCCCAGCACCACCCGGCGCGCCTCGTGCTCCACGGGCAGCACCTCGAACCCGGCCTTCTGCACGTACGGCGCGAGCGCGGAGGCGCGTGCCTCCTTCACCTGCAGCACCAGCGGCTCGCCCCGGTGATCCAGCAGCAGGACGACGTACGAGCGCAGGCCCACGCTGCCCGTCCCGACGACGCGGAAGGCCACGTCGTGCACCGCGTACCGGGACAGCAGCGGCAGACGGTCGTCGGGCAGCGTCCGCAGGTACCCGGCGAGCGCCGACACCACCGCGGCGGCCTCCGCGTCCGGCACCCGCCGCAGTACGGGCGGCGCGTCGACGAACCGCCGCCGGGCCCCGGCACGCCCGCCGCTCGGCGCTGTGCCGCCGGCACCGTCGTCCGGTACCGCCTCGGTCGACTTCGCGGCGAAGCGCGCGCTGGTGTTCTTGCGCGCCTTGGCCATCACGCGCTCCAGCGTGCCCACCAGGTCCCGCGCGTCGGCGTGCGAGACCAGGTCCTCGTCCACGATGGCGTTCCACGCGTCCACCGCGGGCATCCCGGCGAGCAGCCGCATCGTGCGGCGGTACGCGCCCGCCGCGTCCCGCGCCGCGTCCCGGCAGGTGTCCTCGCCGGCGCCCGCCTCGCGGCCCGCCAGGACGAGCGAGGCCGCGAGCCGTTTGAGGTCCCACTCCCACGGCCCCCGCAGCGTCTCGTCGAAGTCGTTCAGGTCGATGACGAGCCGGCCGCGGGCGTCGGCGTACAGGCCGAAGTTCGCGGCGTGCGCGTCACCGCAGATCTGGGCCGCGATGCCGGTGACGGGCGTGGTCATCAGGTCGTACGCCATCAGTCCGGCCGAGCCGCGCAGGAAGGCGAACGGCGAGGCCGCCATCCGGCCGACCCGTATCGGGACGAGCTCCGCCAGCCGGCCGGCGTTGGACTCCTCCACCGCCTCCACGGCGCCGGGGCGGCCTGCCCCGAGGGCCAGCTCGCTGTGCGCGGACCGCGGAACCGTCTCGCGCAGCGCCTTGCCGGCGGCCTTCGGCCCCGGCCCGTCGTCGCCACGCCGCGCAAAACCGCTGACATACGGAAGCCGCACTGTGTCCATCAGAGGGTTCCCTTCGGTCGGGCCGGTGCCTCTGGAGGGACCGAGGCGGGTGACCACCATCCCACTCACCCCCGCCCTCCCTGCGGAAAGCGCCACACTTAGGTTGTACTATGCAACGACCAGGAGAAAGGCAAAGACCGTGACTCAGCGAGACAACTCCGTCGGAATCATCCAGCAGGAGCTGACGGCGTTCGCGCGTCGCGCCCGCGCCACCGCGGCCCGGATGCACCCCGAGCTCTCGCTCGTCTCGTACACCCTGCTCGCCCATCTGGAGGACCAGAAGGGCTGCCGCGCCACCGATCTCGCCGCACACTACCTGCTGGACAAATCCACGGTCAGCCGGCAGATCTCCGCGCTGGAGAGGCTGGGATTCGTCGAGCGCCGCGTCGATCCGGACGACCACCGCGTACAGGTACTGCACCCCACCGAGCTCGGCGCGCAGGTGCTCGCCAGCGCCGGCGCGCAGCGCCGCCAGGCGTTCACCGAGCGGCTCGCCGACTGGGACGACGCGGACCTGGAGCGCTTCGCCTCGTACCTGCTGCGCTACAACGAAGCACAGCAGCAGCTCGGCTGACCCCAGCGGCTCACAAGGAAGCGGCTCAGCCTCAGTCCCGGAACCGCTCCGGGCACTGCCCCCCGTCCGCCAGATACGTCTCCGCCCAGCGCGCGAGCTCCTTGAGCGCCGGCTCCAGCGCGAGTCCGGCCCGGGAGAGCCGGTACGCCACGCGCAGCGGCGGGCCCGCGTCGACCTCGCGGACCACCAGGCCCGCCGAGCCCAGCTCCATGAGCCGGTCGGAGAGCATCCGCTCGCTGATGCCCGGGATCGCCCGCCGCAGGTCGGCGAAGTGCACCGGACCCGACAGCAGCGTCGCCACGATCAGCCCGGTCCAGCGCTTCCCGAGCAGGCCGAAAACGCGCGTCATGCCGCTGTCGACCTGCCTGCATGCCTCTCCGCCGTGATCCGCCATGGCACCAGAGTACTGCTTTCCCGTAGGGAGCTGCAAAAAAGTAAGCGACTGTGGTATCCATAGGTACATACGGTTTTCCACCTGCCGAGGCAGGGACGCCGGCCACCGGCCCCGCCCCTACCTGCGCACCCTTAACAGGACCAGGAGCTCACCATGGCCACGCTGCTGCTCATCGATTCGTCCGTCTCGCCCGAGGGCGTCTCCGCCTCCCGTGCCGTGACCGCCGCCTTCCGCACGACCTGGGAGGAGCAGCACCCCGGCGGCACGGTCATCCACCGCGACCTCGCGGCCGAGCCGCTGCCGCACCTCGACGGCGTCGCCGCCTCGGCCGGCTTCAGCGACCCCGCCACGCACACCCCGGAGCAGCAGGCCGCCTACGCGCTGCGCACGAAGCTCGCCGAGGAGATCGAGCAGGCGGACGCGATCGTGATCGCCGCGCCGATGTACAACTTCACGATCCCCTCGACCCTGAAGGCGTGGCTGGACCAGGCGATCATCATGGGCCGCACGGCCGGCGCGGAGCCGTCCGCCAAGGGCACCCCCGCGGTCGTCGTCGCCAGCCGCGGCGGCAGCTACGCGCCGGGCACCCCGCGCGAGGACTTCGAGTACGTGCAGAACTACCTGGAGTCCGTGCTCAACGGGGCGTTCGGCTTCGAGGTGGACTTCATCGTGCCCGAGCTGACGATGGCGCCGTCCAACCCGGCGATGGCCGAGCTGATCCCGCTCTTCGAGGCGTCCCGCGAGAAGGCCCAGCAGGAGGCGGCCACCAAGGCGAAGGAGCTGGCGGAGCGCGTGACCGCCTGAGCAGGACCGCACCTTACGGCGGCGGGTGTGAGGTACGCCTCACACCCGCCGCCGCGGTTTCGGACAACGAAAAACCCCCGGTCCGGATCTCTCCGGGACCGGGGGTCCTCTGTGCGCGAGGGGGGAGTTGAACCCCCACGCCCTTTCGGGCACTGGAACCTGAATCCAGCGCGTCTGCCTATTCCGCCACCCGCGCATGGGTGTTGTCGTTCGATTCTCTCACCGGGGATCCGGGCCCTTCGGTCCGGGTCTTCGGCGGGAGCGCCTTTCGACATGGAAAACATTAGCACGCTGCGAGGGGTGCCTTCACACCCGTTCTCCGCAGGCCACCGCCCCGGCAGGTCATGGACCCGTCAGCCGTGCCGCCCTCCGGGCCGTCACCCGCCCGGCCCCGCCGCGGACATCCAATCCTCCCCGTCGCGTCAGTACGGCGCCCGCCGCAAAGGTCCATCCGTGCACCGCGTGCCCCCTCAACGGCCCCGCCCGCCCGAGGAGGTCGGCAGTTGCGGGACACTGTCGTGCGGCCGCATCTACGATCGCAGTCAGCATCGGACGGCGAGCGTGGGCAACCTTGTGAGAGGCGACACTCGTCCTCTGGGCGGGAAAGGGGAACCAGCTGTTTTCCCGACGCGTGGATACGATCAGTAAGCAGTACAGGGACGACCCTGAAGAAGACTGAGGAAGGAGGTGCCCCGTGGGAGTACTTAAACGCTTCGAGCAGCGTCTCGAGGGCCTCGTCAACGGCACCTTCGCCAAGGTGTTCAAGTCCGAGGTGCAGCCCGTGGAGATCGCGGGCGCGCTCCAGCGTGAGTGCGACAACAACGCCACGATCTGGAACCGCGACCGGACCGTCGTCCCGAACGACTTCATCGTGGAACTGAGCGCTCCGGACTACGAGCGCCTCAGCCCCTACAGCGGGCAGCTCGGCGACGAGCTGTCCAGCATGGTGCGGGACTACGCCAAGCAGCAGCGCTACACGTTCATGGGTGCCATCAAGGTCCACCTGGAGAAGGCCGAGGACCTGGACACCGGCCTGTACCGCGTGCGCAGTCGTACCCTCGCCGCCAGCACGTCCCAGCAGGGAGGCGCCGCACCCCAGGGTGCAGGCGCGGCCCGGGCCGGCCGGCCCGGCGGCGGACACGTGGGCCCGCCCCCCATGCCCTCGTCCCCGCCGCCCGGTGCTCCGCCGGCCGCGCGCCCCACAGCGGGCCCGCAGCCGCAGGCCCAGACCCGGCGCTGGATCGAGATCAACGGCACCCGCCATCAGATCTCGCGTCCGACGCTGGTTCTCGGCCGCAGCACCGACGCCGATGTGCGCATCGACGATCCGGGGGTCTCGCGGCGGCACTGCGAGATCCGGGCCGGATCGCCTTCCTCGATCCAGGATCTCGGGTCGACGAACGGCATCGTGGTGGACGGGCAGCACACCACCCGCGCTACGCTCCGCGACGGCTCGCGGATCGTCGTGGGCAGCACCACCATCGTTTACCGGCAAGCCGAAGGGTGAAGCGGGGGCAATGTCAGAGCTGACCCTCACGGTCATGCGGTTGGGTTTCCTCGCCGTACTGTGGCTGTTCGTCATCGTGGCCGTACAGGTCATCCGCAGCGATCTGTTCGGCACGCGCGTCACGCAGCGCGGCGCCGCCCGTCGCGGGGGCCAGGAGCAGCAGCGAGGCGCACAGCGGCAGACGGCGGCACCGCCGCAGGCGCAGCGTCGCCAGGAGAGCGGACGCGGCGGCAACAACCGCCAGCGCCGCGGCGCTCCCACCAAACTGGTGGTCTCCGAAGGGACCCTGACGGGCACGACGGTCGCCCTGCAGGGCCAGACCATCAGTCTCGGCCGGGCACACGACTCCACGATCGTGCTGGACGACGATTACGCCTCCAGCCGGCATGCCAGGATCTACCCGGACCGTGACGGCCAGTGGATCGTCGAGGACCTCGGGTCCACGAACGGCACCTACCTCGAGCGGACCCGGCTGACGACTCCGACGCCGATCCCGCTGGGAGCCCCGATCCGCATCGGCAAGACCGTCATCGAGCTGCGGAAGTAGTACGACAATGAGCGAGCGGAGCGAGCGAGCCGCGGCGGTCCTCTCGGCCGGCCCGTGCGCGCTCCCGACCGGAGGGTGGGCAGTGTGGCGCGAGACCGGCTGTACCCCGAGCCGACGGGCGAGGTGCGCATGAGTCTGTCACTGCGTTTCGCCGCGGGATCCCACAAGGGCATGATCCGGGAAGGCAACGAGGACTCCGGATACGCCGGCCCCCGCCTGCTCGCCATCGCCGACGGCATGGGCGGCCAGGCCGCCGGCGAGGTCGCCTCCTCCGAGGTCATCTCCACACTCGTCCAGCTCGACGACGACGTGCCCGGCTCGGACATCCTCACCTCGCTCGGCACGGCCGTGCAGCGCGCCAACGACCAGCTGCGCGTCATGGTCGAGGAGGACCCGCAGCTGGAGGGCATGGGCACGACCCTGACCGCCCTGCTGTGGACCGGGCAGCGGCTCGGCCTCGTGCACGTCGGCGACTCGCGCGCCTACCTGCTGCGCGACGGCGTGCTGACGCAGATCACGCAGGACCACACCTGGGTGCAGCGGCTGGTCGACGAGGGCCGCATCACCGAGGAAGAGGCCACCACGCACCCGCAGCGGTCGCTGCTGATGCGCGCGCTGGGCAGCGGTGACCACGTCGAGCCCGACCTCTCCATCAGAGAAGTGCGAGCCGGGGACCGGTACCTCATCTGCTCGGACGGGCTGTCGGGGGTGGTGAGCCACCAGACGATGGAGGACACCCTCGCCAGTTACCAGGGCCCGCACGAGACCGTGCAGGAGCTGATCCAGCTCGCGCTGCGCGGCGGCGGCCCGGACAACATCACCTGCATCGTGGCCGACGTACTGAACGTCGACGACACCGACACCCTCGCCGGGCAGCTCAACGACACCCCGGTGATCGTCGGCGCGGTCGCGGAGAACCAGCACCAGTACGACGACGGCGCCATGCAGACCCCGGCGGGCCGCGCGGCCGAGCTGGGCCGCGGCGGGCGCGGCGACGTGCCCCCGCAGCCGGCCGGCGGCTTCGGCCCGCCCGGGAGCGGCGGCGCGGAGACGGTGCCGCCGCAGGGCGCGTACGGCGCGTTCGTCGACGAGGACTACGCGCAGCCGCGGCGCCGCGGCCGGTGGCTCAAGCCGACGCTGATCGTCGCGCTGTGCCTGGCCGTGGTCGGCGGCGGACTGTACGCGGGGTACCGCTGGACGCAGTCCCAGTACTTCGTGGGTGCCAAGAGCGGGCATGTGGCCCTGTACCAGGGCATCAGCCAGGACCTGGCGTGGTTCTCCATGAACAAGATCGACCAGGACCACCCCGAGATCGAACTCAAGTACCTGCCCGCCTACCAGCGCAAGCAGGTCGAGGAGACGATCGCGGTCGACAGCCGGAACCAGGCTCTGGCCAAGGTCGGCGAGCTCGGCCAGCAGGCCGGCGCGTGCAAGTCCCTGCAGCAGCGGGAGGCCGCGGAGCGCGAGGCGGCCCGCAAGAAGAGCGAACGCCAGGCCGGCGGCACCGCCGGTACGAAGCCGGGCGCGACCGCCACGCCGAGCTCCACGGCCGGACCGGGCAGCGCGACGAGCAGCGCGAGCCCCACTCCCACGCCGTCCACCAGCAACTCCCCCTCAGCGGAGCAGCAGCGGCTGGAAAAGAATTGCAGCACCCAGCAGTGAGGGCGTAGGGGGCCGTTGATCTCATGAGCAGTACCAGTAACACCACCACCATCGGGACGATCGGAGCCCCGAGCCGCCGGAACACTGAACTGGCGCTGCTCGTCTTCGCCGTGATCATCCCGGTGTTCGCCTACATCAACGTCGGGCTCGCCAAGGAGGACACGGTTCCCGCCGGCGTGCTCGGCTACGCCCTGGGCCTCGGCCTGCTGGCAGGCGTCGCGCACCTGGTCGTGCGGAAGTGGGCCCCGTACGCGGACCCGCTGATGCTGCCGATCTCCACGCTGCTGAACGGGCTGGGCCTGGTGTTCATCTGGCGCCTGGACCAGGAGCCGCAGATCACCACGCCGCAGCTGGGCGGGGCGATGGCGCCGGGACAGCTGATGTGGTCCACGCTCGGCGTGGCGCTGTTCCTGGGCGTACTGATCTTCCTCAAGGACCACCGCGTCCTGCAGCGCTACACCTACATCTCGATGGTGGCGGCGCTGGTCCTGCTGATCCTGCCGGTGTTCTTCCCGGCCCGCTTCGGTGCCCGCATCTGGATCACCATCCCGGGCGTGGGCTCGCTGCAGCCGGGCGAGTTCGCGAAGATCATCATCGCGATCTTCTTCGCCGGGTACCTGATGGTGAAGCGGGACGCGCTGGCGCTGGCCAGCCGCCGCTTCATGGGCCTGTACCTGCCGCGCGGCCGTGACCTCGGCCCGATCCTGGTCATCTGGGCGCTGAGCCTGATGATCCTGGTCTTCGAGACCGACCTCGGTACGTCGCTGCTGTTCTTCGGCCTCTTCGTGATCATGCTGTACGTCGCGACGGAGCGGACCAGCTGGATCGTCTTCGGCCTGCTGCTCAGCGGCGCCGGCGCGGTCGCGGTGGCCACCTTCGAGCACCACGTGCAGACCCGTGTGCACAACTGGCTCAACCCCCTGGAACTGCTGAACGGCGGCGTCACCGAGACCGCGCAGGCGATGTACTCCTTCGGCTCCGGCGGCATCCTCGGGTCGGGCCTCGGGCAGGGTTACTCGCGCCTCATCGGCGGTATCGCGCCGAAGAGCGACTACATCCTCGCCACTGTCGGCGAGGAGCTGGGCCTGGCCGGTCTGATGGCGATCATGCTGCTGTACGGCCTGCTGATCGAGCGCGGCATCCGTACGGCGCTGGCCGCCCGCGACCCGTTCGGCAAGCTGCTGGCCGTCGGCCTGTCCGGCGCCTTCGCGCTGCAGGTCTTCGTCGTCGCCGGCGGTGTGACCGGGCTGATCCCGCTGACCGGTATGACGATGCCGTTCCTGGCACAGGGCGGTTCCTCCGTCATCGCCAACTGGGCGCTGGTCGCCATCCTGCTCCGGATCAGCGACACCGCGCGCCGCCCGGCCCCGGCCCCCGCTCCCTCCACCGACGCCGAGATGACCCAGGTGGTCCGACCGTGAACAAGCCCCTGCGCCGGGTCGCGATCTTCTGCGGCCTGCTCGTCCTCGCCCTGCTCGTCCGCGTCAACTGGGTGCAGTTCGTCCAGGCCGACGAACTCAAGAACGATTCCCACAACCGCCGGGTGGCCATCGAGCGGTACAGCATCCCGCGCGGCAACATCATCGTCGGCGACAAGCCGGTGACGGGCTCGACCACCACGGACAGCGGCGACTTCAAGTACAAGCGGACCTACAAGGACGGCCCCATGTGGGCGCCGGTCACCGGGTACGCCTCGCAGGCGTTCGACGCGAACCAGCTGGAGAAGCTGTACGACCCGATCCTCACGGGCACCGACGACAAGCTCTTCTTCAGCCGCACGGTGGACATGTTCACCGGCGAGAAGCAGCAGGGCGGTGACGTCGTCACGACCCTGGACGCCAAGGCCCAGAAGGCCGCCTTCGACGGGCTCGGCAAGCAGAAGGGCGCGGTCGCGGCCGTCAACCCGGAGACCGGCGCGATCCTGGCGCTGGCCTCCACCCCGTCCTACGACCCGTCCAGCTTCTCCGGGATGAGCGACAAGGACGCCAAGTCGTACAACGGGCTGCTGAAGGCGAACAACCCCGACGACCCGATGCTGAACCGTGCGCTGCGCCAGACCTACCCGCCCGGCTCCACCTTCAAGGTGGTCACCGCGGCCGCGGCGCTGGAGAACGGCCTCTACACGGACATCGACGCGAAGACGGACTCGCCGCTGCCCTATTACCTGCCGGACACCGCGCACCAGCCGCTGAACAACGAAGGCAACATCCCCTGCAAGGACGCCAGCCTCCGTGAGGCGCTGCGCGTGTCCTGCAACAGCGTCTTCGGCAAGATCAGCGCCGACCTCGGCAACAAGAAGATGATCGAGGAAGCCGACAAGTTCGGCTTCAACAAGGAACACTTCACGCCGGTCCGCGCGGACGCCAGCATCTACCCCAAGGACAACCGGCCGCAGAACGCCATGGCCGGCATCGGCCAGGCGTCCAACCGCGCCACGCCGCTGCAGATGGCCATGGTCGCCTCGGCCGTCGCCAACGGCGGCACGCTGATGAAGCCGTACATGGTCGACAAGCTGGTCGCGCCGAACCTCAACGTCATCCAGCAGCAGCAGCCGGAGAAGCTCAGCGAGCCCCTGAAGCCGGAGAACGCGCAGAAGCTGCAGGAGATGATGGAGACGGTCGTGAAGACCGGTACCGGCACCACGGCGCAGATCCCGGGCGTCACGGTCGGCGGCAAGACCGGCACGGCCCAGCACGGCGAGAACAACAAGGACAACCCGTACGCCTGGTTCATCTCCTACGCCAAGACCGACAAGGGCACCCCGGTGGCCGTCGCCGTGGTCATCGAGGGCGGCGACACGCTGCGCGGCGACATCGCCGGCGGCAAGCTGGCCGCTCCCATCGCCAAGCGGGTCATGGAGGCGGTACTCGACGGCAACAAGTGACTGCGGTCACGCCCATACCGGTCGCATATCAGGTGGCGGCCGCGGCCGGGCCGCGTCAGGCGTGCCGGGTACGGTATGCCCGAACAGCACACCGCCGGACCACACACAGGTGCGGTCGGGATCGACGGAGAGGGCTGGAGTAGCTATGGAAGAGCCGCGTCGCCTCGGCGGCCGGTACGAGCTGGGCTCGGTGCTCGGCCGCGGCGGCATGGCCGAGGTCTACCTCGCCCATGACACCCGTCTGGGGCGCACCGTCGCTGTGAAGACGCTGCGCGTGGACCTCGCCCGCGATCCGTCGTTCCAGGCCCGGTTCCGCCGGGAGGCCCAGTCGGCCGCCTCGCTGAACCATCCGTCCATCGTCGCGGTCTACGACACCGGCGAGGACTACGTCGATGGCGTCTCGATCCCGTACATCGTGATGGAGTACGTCGACGGCTCCACGCTGCGTGAGCTGCTGCACTCCGGTCGCAAGCTGCTGCCCGAGCGGTCCCTGGAGATGACCATCGGCGTGCTCCAGGCGCTGGAGTACTCGCACCGGGCCGGCATCGTCCACCGCGACATCAAGCCCGCGAACGTCATGCTGACCCGCAACGGCCAGGTCAAGGTCATGGACTTCGGCATCGCCCGCGCGATGGGTGACGCCGGGATGACCATGACGCAGACCGCCGCGGTGATCGGTACCGCGCAGTACCTCTCCCCGGAGCAGGCCAAGGGCGAGACCGTCGACGCCCGCTCCGACCTGTACTCCACCGGCTGCCTGCTGTACGAGCTGCTGACCGTGCGGCCGCCGTTCATCGGTGACTCACCGGTCGCGGTCGCCTACCAGCACGTACGGGAGGAGCCGCAGAAGCCCAGCAACTTCGATGCCGAGATCACGCCCGAGATGGACGCGATCGTGCTGAAGGCGCTGGTCAAGGACCCGGACTACCGCTATCAGTCGGCGGACGAGATGCGCGCCGACATCGAGGCGGCGCTGGACGGGCAGCCGGTCGCGGCCACCGCGGGGCTCGGCGCCGTCGGCTACGACCAGGACCAGCCCACGGCGATGCTGCGGCCGCAGGACCCGGCGGGCGCCACGTCCATGCTGCCGCCGGTCAACCCGGATGACGGCGCTTACGGCTACGACGAGCGCCCGGACCGGCGCCGCGGCCAGAAGAAGAACCGCACCTCCACGATCCTGCTGATCCTGGCGGCGGTCCTGGTACTGATCGGCGCGATCTTCATCGGCAAGGCGATGTTCAGCGGCAACAAGACCAATGGGGACTTCGATGTGCCCAGCCTGGTCGGCAAGACCCTCTCGGAGGCGAAGGAAGCGGGCCGCAACGGCGACTTCGAGGTCGTCAGGGGCGGCAGCAAGACCTGCGACAACGCCAAGAAGGGGCAGGTCACCAAGCAGAACCCGAAGCCCCCGGCGACCATCGGGAAGGGCGACACGGTCACGGTCACGATGTGCACCGGGCCGGCCAAGGTCACCGTGCCGGACGTGCTCGGTTACACCTTCGACAAGGCCAAGTCGATCCTGGAGAACAAGGGCTTCACGGACATCCAGCAGACGACGGAGGAGTCCGACCAGACCCCCGGTCACGTCATCAAGCAGGACCCGGCGGGGCAGGGCGAGGCCGCCAAGGACTCGACGATCACCCTGACCGTCGCGGCCGCGAAGCCGAAGACCTCGGTGCCCGACGTCACCAACAAGCCCTTCGACCAGGCGCAGAAGCAGCTCACCGACCTGGGCTTCAAGGTGACCCGCACCGACCAGGAGTCGGACCAGCCGGCCGACACCGTGCTGTCGCAGGACCCGGCCGGCGGCAGCCAGGCCGAGAACGGCGCCACGATCACCCTGACCGTCGCCAAGGCGGCCGAGAAGGTCCAGGTCCCCGACCTGGCCAACCAGAAGCTCAAGGACGCCAAGAAGTCCCTGACCGACCTGGGCCTCGCGGTCGGCAACATCACCGGGCCGCAGGACGACGACGCGACCGTCGTGGTCTCCGACCCGGTGGCCGGCACGGAGGTCGCCAAGAACACGCCCGTCAACCTCACGACGATGCCCGGCAACAACGGGAACAGCGGCGGGGACGACGGCGGCTTCTTCGGCGGCGTCGGCGGCTGGGGCCGCAACAAGCACTGATCCAGCGGCAGCCGGCACACGAAGAGGGCCCGGGGCACAATGCCCCGGGCCCTCTCGCGTACGCCTGCGGACTAGCGCAGTTCCTTCGGCGGGGTGCGGTCGGCGTCCACCTTCTCGGTGCGGACCAGCTCGCCCCACACGATGTAGCGGTAGCTGGAGGTGTAGACCGGCGTGCAGGTCGTGAGGGTGATGTAGCGGCCCGGCTTGCTCTTGCCGGACTCCTTGGGGGTCTTCTCCAGCACGCCGACGTCGTACTTGGAGGTCTCCGGCAGCGTCGCGAAGACCTTGTAGACGTACCAGGTGTGCTGCGACTCGTAGACGACCGCGTCGCCCTTCTTCAGCTTGTCGATGTTGTGGAACTTGGCGCCGTGCCCGTCGCGGTGCGCGGCGAGCGTGAAGTTCCCCTTCTTGTCCTGCGGCAGCGCGGACTTCACGGGGTCGGTGTAGTAGCCGGCCACCCCGTCGTTGAGCACCTTGCTGCTGGTGCCCTTCTTGACCAGCACCTCGCCGTTCTTCATCGCGGGGACATGCAGGAAGCCGATGCCGTCCTTGGTGTCCAGCTCCTTGCGCTCCGGGCCCTTGGACTCGGACCAGTGCTGCCGCACCCGGTCACCCTGGTGGTGCGCCGCACGGTCGGCGAGGACGTTGGTCCACCACAGCGAGTAGGCGACGAAGAGGCCCATGACCACGCCGGCCGTGATCAGCAGCTCGCCGATGACGCTGACGACCGCGGCGATCCGGCGCCGCGCCCTCCGCGGCGGGGCCGAAGGCGGCGTGCTGGACGTCACGGACGCCTCGGTGTCCTCGACGCCGCGAGCGTCCGCGTCCTGTCCGGTGGCAGTCACCGCGTGATACCCCCTGATGATGCTCAGCTGACGAGCGCATCCGGCTTGCCCTTGCTCCGCGGCCGCTCCTCGACCATCTTGCCCCACACGATCATCCGGTAGGTACTGGTGAACTCGGGGGTGCACGTGGTCAGCGTGATGTACCGGCCGGGACCTGTGAAGCCGGAGCCGGGCGGCACCGGGCCGATCACCCCGGTATTGGAGGGCGAGGTCTGCGGGAGGATGCTCTCCATCTCGTACGTGTAGAAGCGGCTGCGCGTCTCCACGACGATCTTGTCGCCCTTCACCAGCCGGTTGATGTACCGGAACGGCTCGCCGTGGGTGTTGCGGTGGCCCGCGACCGCGAAGTTCCCCGTCTTGTCCCAGGGCATCGCCGTCTTCAGCTTGCCCTCGCCGTAGTGGCCGACCATGCCGTGGTCCAGGACGTCGGGCTTGCTGATGCCCTCGGCGATGGGAACCTTCACGTCGAGCTTCGGGATGTACATGATCGCGAAGCCCTGGCCGGGCGAGAACGCGCCCGCCGCGCGCTTGTCGTCCTCGCTGCCGTCCTTGTCCCACTGCTGCTGGAGGTTGCTGGCCGCGCCGCCCGCCTGGTTGTGCGCCAGGATGTTGGTCCACCACAGCTGGTAGGCGACGAACAGCAGCATCAGCACGCCGAGCGTGATGAACGCCTCGCCGGTCACCCGGCTGACGACGACGCCGACGCTCTCCTTGCGGGCGCGTGCGGCCCGCCGTGCGGCGACCCGCGAGGTCGGCACGGGCTCGGGGGCGGCCTCCGCGGCCGGAGCGGGCCGGCGGGCGCGCTTGCCGCCCCGTTTGGCGGCCGCCTGTGCCGCTCTGCGCCGCGCGGCGCGTCCGCCGGGGGCCGGAGGCGCTGTTTCACGTGAAACAGCGCTCTCGGGCCGTTTCACGGCCTTCGCGTCCGCCTGCCGCAGCGCCATCGTCTCGTCGTCGGCGGGCAGGGACGGCACGGCCGGGGCGATGAGTGTCTCGGCCGCCGCGAGCGCCGCCTCGCTGTACGCACCCGGGTCCTCCTGGGAGTACGCGTACGTCCCGGCCTGTTCATAGGCCGAGAACTGCGGATAGACCGCGGTCGGTTCGTACCCGGCGGCCGGATCCTCGTACCGCGGCTGATCGTAGTACCGCTGGTGCGCTTGGCCGCTGTACTGCTGGTGCGCCTGCTCGTTCCGGCCGGGCAGGGGGTCCGTCAGGGGGTCGCCGAGCTGCCCGACGGCCGCCTCGAACGCGTCGGAGTCGTCGTACGGATCATGAGGTCCGTACGACGACGTGCCTTCGCGCTCGGGGCGGAGTGCGGTCACGCGCCGGCCTTGCCGACCACGGGGGCAAGCCCCGTCGAACGCTCCACCGCTCCCTCGTCACCGCACTCGACCAGCCAGTTGGCGAGCATTCCGTGGCCCCACTCCGTCAGCACCGACTCCGGGTGGAACTGCACGCCCTCCACCCGCAGTTCGCGGTGGCGCACGCCCATCACCAGGCCGGTCTCCGTCCAGGCGGTGACCTCCAGCTCGTCCGGCAGGGTGTCCCGCTCGACCGACAGGGAGTGGTACCGGGTGGCCGTGAACGGCGTGGGCAGCCCCTGGAAGACGCCCTTGTGCTCGTGCGTGACCAGCGACGTCTTGCCGTGCAGCAGCTCGGGGGCGCGGCCCACGACACCGCCGTACGCCACCGCCATCGACTGCATGCCCAGGCACACGCCGAAGACCGGCACGTCGGTGTCCGCGCAGTGCCGCACCATGTCGATGCAGACACCGGCCTGCTCGGGCGCGCCCGGCCCCGGCGAGAGCAGGACGCCGTCGAAGCCGTCCTGTGCGTGCCCCGGCTCCACCTCGTCGTTCCGCCGCACCTCGCACTCGGCACCGAGCTGGTAGAGGTACTGGACGAGGTTGAAGACGAAGCTGTCGTAGTTGTCGACGACGAGGATCTTCGCGCTCATCGGACGGCCTCCATTCCCTGATCCACCGTGACGTCGTTGAAGGGGAGCAGCGGCTCCGCCCACGGAAAGACGTACTGGAAGAGCAGGAAGACGATCGCCAGCGCGAGCACGAGCGAGATGAGTGCCTTCACCCACACGTTGCCCGGCAGATGCCGCCAGATCCAGCCGTACATGCTGTCCCTACTTGCCGATGCCATTGGTCATTTGCCCCACCAGAGTACGGGGCGAGTCCTTGCCGTGTGGCTCAGCTGGGCAATGCCGGCGGCCGTCCCGCGGCCACGGGCGAGGTGGCGTCCAGGTGCGCCCAGGCGATCAGCCGGTGGCTGTGTCCCCACTCCGGCTCGCAGGTCGTCAGGGTGAGGTAACGGCCGGGGCCGTCGTAGCCGGATGTGCGCGGTACGGGGTCGAGGACCCCGATGTCGCTCGGGAGGGTCCGGTAGGGGCGCTTGTCGATGCGGTACGTGAACCACGTCGTGCCGTCGCTGATCACGACCGCGTCGCCGGGCCGCAGCCGCGGGAAGTCCTTGAAGGGGTCGCCGTAGGTGCGGCGGTGGCCCGCGACGGCGAAATTGCCGGTCGCGCCGAGGCGTGCGGTACGGGCGTAGTGGCCGAGGCCCTTCTGCAGGGTGCCGGTGGCGGTGCCCTCCAGGACGGGCTTGGCCCAGTCGCGGCCGAAGCGCGGGATGTACATGACGGCGAAGGACTGGCCGTCCCGGTACGCGGGCTGCGGGGGCGGCGCTTCCGGCGCCTGCTCGCCGCCTCCGGACGCAGGCGGCGCGGGCGCGGCGGCGGGCCCGGCGGACCAGCTCTCCTGGAGCTTGCCCAGCTCCCCGTCCATGGCGCTGTCGGCCCGTACGCCGGTCCAGTACAGGACGTAGACGACGAAGAGCACGATCAGCGTGCCGACGGTGACGCAGAGCTCGCTGAACGTCCTGACGATCAGCCGCACCGTCATCTCCGGGCCCGCCCTCCTGCGCGCCCCCGCGCGCTACGGCTTCACAGGCTGTGCGTAGTGGAGATCCACTGTGCCGGAGTAGCCGGGCAGAGTCATCGTCCCGTGCGGCTCGACTTTCCAGCCGAGGCCGTAGGCGTCGACGTACTGGAGGTAGTTCTGGATGGCGGGCGAGGCGTTCAGGGAGTCGGTCAGCGCCTGGCGGTCGCCCACGGCGGTGACGGTGTAGGGCGGGGAGTAGACCCGGCCCTGGAGGATCAGGGTGTTACCGACGCAGCGGACCGCGCTGGTGGAGATCAGCCGCTGGTCCATGACCTTGATGCCCTTGGCGCCGCCCTGCCACAGCGCGTTGACCACGGCCTGCAGGTCCTGCTGGTGGATGACCAGGTCGTTGGGCTGCGGCTCGGGCACGCCGGGGATCTGGGCGGTGGCGTTGGGCGGGGCGTCGGTGAGGGTGACGGCCAGGCCCTGGCCCGTCACCTTCTTCGTGCCGGCGTTCTTCTCCAGCGCCTGCACCCTGGCCTTGTCGGCGTCGGTGCTGCCGCTGTCCTTGCCGGCGAGGCGGTCGACGTCCGAGCGCAGCGAGGCGTTCCGCTCGTCCCGGACCTTGTTCTTCTGGCTGTGATCCTGGATGAGGTCCGACAGCCGCAGCATGGAGTCGTCCGAGCGCAGGTTCGTGCCGCGCGCGGTGTCGAAGCTGATCCAGAAGAGCAGGCCGGCCAGCGCGAAGACGGCGAGCGTCAACAGGCGTACGGGGCGCAGCCGCAAACGAGAGCGGCGGCCGGGGGAGTCAGCGGAATTGCTCAACGTACCCTTACTCCTTACGACGCCGCGGAAGCACTACGCTAACGGACGCCCCGGGGGGAGCACCCGATCCCCGACCCTCCCGCCGGTGCCGGCCTTTGTACATCCGCGCGGTTACGCAGCGCATCGACAGGAGAGTTCCTCGTGCCGAAGTCACGGATCCGCAAGAAGGACGACTTCACGCCGCCGCCGTCGGCGAAGCAGACCAGTTCGATCAAACTGAACTCAGGGCGGGGCTGGGTCGCGCCGCTGATGCTGGCGATGTTCCTGATCGGGCTGGCGTGGATCGTGTGCTTCTACGTGACCGAGGGTGACCTGCCCGTCAAGGCGATGGGAAACTGGAACATCGTGGCCGGCTTCGGCTTCATCGCGGTGGGCTTCGGCGTCTCCACGCAGTGGAAGTAGCGCCCCCAGCGCAGTCCTGAGCGGGCCCTGAGCGCAGCCCCGAGCGCAAGCTGTACCCAAGACCATCCACACGGTTATCCACAGCCGGGGAAAACTTCAGAAGATCTGTGGATAACCCCTGTGGGGTTGACGCCGGTCACACCGGCGGCGGATGCCGCCGGTGGCCCGCACCACCGCGTTGTACTGGGGAAACGTCCCTGCAGCGGCCCCCCTTGCCGGGATTCTGCACGGTGCGCACAGGGGCCGACACGAGCTGTGGACAAGTGAACGGCCGATCACTCCGGACGGGTGTCCGGGTGGGTCGGCCGGGAGTCCTGTGGCTCCTGTGGGTGATGAGTGGGCTCCACGGCCGGGAGACCCCGAGGGCTCGGCCGCACGAGGCCCACCGGTACGGCGGCCGTCAGCCGGTGAGCTGGAGGGTGCGGACCCCTACCACCGCGACGATCACCAGGAGTGCCAGTACGCAGGCCGCGGCCTGTACGGCGGTCCGGCGGCCGCGTGGCGCGTGCACCATGGCGTACGTCACCGCGGCGCCCACGACCAGGCCGCCCACGTGTGCCTGCCAGGCGATGTTCGGCCACAGGAACGTGAAGGCGAGGTTCAGGCCGAGCAGGATCAGTACCGGCTTCATGTCGTAGTTCAGCCGGCGCAGCAGCACCGCCGTGGCGCCCAGCAGCCCGAAGACCGCGCCGGACGCGCCCAGCGACGGCTGGTTCTGCGCGGCGAGCAGGTACGACAGGGCGCTGCCGCCGAGCCCGGCGAGGAAGTACAGCGCGAGGAACCTGACCCGGCCGAGCGCCGCCTCCAGCGGCGGCCCCAGCCACCACAGCGAGAGCATGTTGAACGCGATGTGCATGGGCTGCTGGTGCAGGAACATCGCGGTGATCAGGCGGTACCACTCGCCGTGCGCGACGCCGACCACGTGCAGCGCGCCGGGGTCGAAGGCCGATCCGACCAGGTCCAGCGCGTTGACGAACGGGTCACCGAAGCGCAGCACCGCGAGGAAGATCGCGACGTTGACACCGATGAGGATCTTGGTGAGCAGCCGCGGGTCGGCGGTGAGCGCACCGCCGGCGACCGTACGCGGGCGGCTCGCGCCCGGCGCGTGGCCGGTCCCGCTGCCGCCGCGTACGCACTCCGGGCAGTGGAAGCCGACCGAGGCGCTGACCATGCACTCCGGACAGATGGGCCGCTCACAACGGGCGCAGCTGATGCCGGTGGCCCGGTCGGGATGGCGGTAGCAGCCCGGCGAACCGTTTCCGCCCGCCGCCGGATCGTTTCCGCCGTGGGCGTCCTGCGGTCCCTGCGGATTGCCTGGCGCCTGCTCCATCGCTTCCCCTCGTCCTCAATGGCGCACGGCCCTGACACGCTGCGCGCCCCGCCTGGTCTACGACCGGGCGGGGCGTCATGGTTCCACGCCGCCCGCGACCGGTCGCGGGCAGGGGTGACCGGACGGGGCCGGCGCACCCGTACGGAGAAGCCTTCCGTACGGCGGGACTCAGCGGGTCTCGATGACGACCTGCTCGATGACCACGTCGTTCACCGGACGGTCGGTGCGCGGGTTGGTCTGGGTGGCCGCGATGGCGTCCACGACCTTCTTGCTCGCGTCGTTGGTGACCTCACCGAAGATGGTGTGCTTGCCGGTCAGCCACGCGGTCGGGGCCACGGTGATGAAGAACTGCGAGCCGTTGGTGCCCGGGCCGGCGTTGGCCATGGCCAGCAGGTACGGCCGGTCGAAGGCGAGGTCCGGGTGGAACTCGTCGGCGAACTCGTAGCCCGGACCACCGGTGCCGTTGCCCAGCGGGTCGCCGCCCTGGAGCATGAAGCCGCTGATCACCCGGTGGAAGACGGTGCCGTCGTACAGCTTGTCCGTGGACTTCTGTCCGGTCGCCGGGTTGATCCACTCCCGCTCGCCCTTGGCGAGTTCGACGAAGTTCTTGACCGTCTTCGGGGCATGGTTCGGCAGGAGCCGAAGTTCGATGTCGCCCTGGTTGGTCTTCAGGGTGGCGTAGAGCTGCTCAGCCACGATCTACCTTCCATAAGTCTTCACTGACGGTTCCCGATCCTCGCACGAACGGGCGCGCCCGTCCCCCGCCGACCACCTCATGCCCGGCGTTCGCACTGATTTCCCACCTCTGGGGGGTTTTCGCCGCCGGTCAGCGGGGACCCGTACATTCCGGTCCGGCCGGCAGCCGTGCGTCCGTGCCGGCCGGACCGACGACAACCGCAGACCGGACCGACGGCGAGCGCAGACAGGGGGCGAGAAACCGCCGAATCCCGATACCGCGGCCGGAAGCCGCCGAAGCGGCGCGCGCCGCGCCGAACCGTGGCATTGTCATCACAAGGCGCCCGAAGTCCGCATTGACCCGGATGCCCGCCAGCACATGCCTTACGTCCGCCGCGCAGGCATGATCTGCAAGCGGGCGGAGAGGCGTATTGCAGACGTGGGCAAGCGCCCCCGAGCCCGGACACGCCACCGATGAGGAGGATCCCGTGACCCGCAAGGACAGCGTGCGCGCCGCGACGGCCAAGGACAGCGTGCGGCACGCCGCGGAGGTGGTGGCTCCGTATGCCGGCACGGCCAAGGACACCGCCGTGCACTTCACGCACGAGGCGCGCACCAAACTGGCCCCCAAGGTGACCGAGGCCGCCCATCAGGCCCGTCAGCAGTACGATGCCCGGCTGCAGCCACGCCTGGAGCACGCCCGCGGCGCCCTGCCCCCGAAGGTGGACGCCGCCGCGACCAAGGCCGCCGCCCGTACGCGTAAGGCCGCCCGGCAGGCCACCGACTACACCGCGCCGCGTGTGGAGAAGGCCGTACGCAGCGCCCGTGCCGCCGCCGAGCCCGCCCGCGAGGAAGCGATGCTGCGCGGGGCCGCGGCCGTGGCGGCGCTGCGCGGCCAGGTCACCGCCGCCGAGATCGACAAGCTCGCCAGGAAGCACCGCCGCCGGGCCCGGACCGGCAAGGCCCTCAAGCGCGTCACGTTGCTCGGCATCCTCGCCGGCGGCGCCTTCGCCGCATGGAAGTGGTGGGACAAGCAGGCCAACCCCGACTGGCTGGTCGAGCCGCCCGCCGCCACCGAGGTCGGCGAGCGCACCCCGCTCAGCGCCGTGGACGGCAGCCCCGGCGCGGTCCTGGACCCCGAGGTACAGGCCAAGCAGGCGGAGTCCGAGGCGGACGAACGCGACGGCGGCCGCGCGTAGGAGCCACCGCACCACGGAACAGTCGCACCGCCGCGGCACGACCGCATCGCCGTAGAACAACCGCACAGCAGAACGCCCCCCGAGCGCTTTCCGCAGCTCGGGGGGCTTTTGCGTGCGCCCGTGGGCGAGCGCGGTGCACGGCCAACTCCCCTGAGCGGCACCGGCTTTCGTCACCGCGACCGATTGACGCCTCGGCATTCACCTGTAATGTTCCGCTGACATGTAAAAGAGTGGTGCTACGCGAGTAAGGGGCTGCAGTCGGTGAAGAAGAGACAGTCGGTCACGGTCACCGTCAAAGTGGCGAGCTGGAGCGCGGCCCACCCCTGGCGGGCCATCGTGGGGTGGTTACTTTTCGTCGTGATCTGCCTCGGCGCGTCCGCCGTCGTCGGCACCCACAGCGCCACGACCGAGGACTACCGGGTCGGCAAGGCCGGCCGGGCGGAGGCGATGGCCACCGAGGGCGGCCTGCAGCGCCGGCCGGTCGAGCAGATCGTCATCGACTCCCCGGCCGGCTCACTGGACCGCGCGGCGGCCCGCGCGGCGGCCGACGACGCCGCCGCGCGGATGCGGAAGCTGCCGCAGGTCGACCGGGTCGAGCATCCGGTCGTCGCCGAGAACGGCGAGGTCCTCATGGTCCAGGTGGTCATGAAGGGCGAGGAGCTCGCCGCGCGCAAGCACGTCGACCCGCTGATCGCGCAGACCGCGGCCGTGCAGCAGAGCCACTCCGGCGTACGGGTCCGGGAGACCGGCGGCCCCTCCATGAGCAAGGGGCTCGACCAGCAGCGCGCCGACGACCTCGCGTTCTCCGAGCTGCTCACCCTGCCGGTCACGGTCATCACCCTGTTGATCGCCTTCGGCTCGGTGATCGCGGCCGGCGTGCCCGTCCTGCTCGCGCTCTCCTCGATCGCCGCCGCGATGGGCCTCTCCGCGCTGGCGTCGCACGTGCTCCCGGACGCCGGCGTCGGCAACAACATCATCCTGCTGATCGGCATGGCCGTCGGCGTGGACTACTCGCTCTTCTACCTCAAGCGGGACCGCGAGGAGCGGGCCCGCGCGGGCGGCGCACTCGGCTCGCAGGCCGTCGTCGAGCTCGCCGCCGCGACCGCCGGCCGGGCCATCGTGGTGTCCGGCCTCGCGGTCATCGTCTCGACCGCGACCCTCTACCTCGCCACCGACGTCATCTTCTCCTCGCTGGCCACCGGCACCGTCATCGTCGTGCTCGTCGCCATGGCCAGTTCGCTGACCGTACTGCCCGCCCTGCTGGCCAAGCTCGGCGCCCGCACGGAACGCCGTACGGCCCGCCGCTCGGCGCAGGGCAGGCGGACCCGGGAGCGCGGCGGCACCGGCAGGGTGTGGCACACCCTGCTGCGGCCGGCCACCCGGCGCCCCGCGCTCACCCTGGTCGTGTCGGTGCTCCTCATGCTGGGCCTGGCGGCGCCCGCGCTCGGCCTGAAGCTGAGCGTGCTGGGCAAGGACACCTTCTCCCGCGACATCCCCGCGGTGCGGACCTATGACCGGCTGACCGCCGCCTTCCCGGAGCTGCTGGTCCGGCACCAGATCGTGGTGCGTGCCGACGCCGGCCGCTCGGCGCAGGTGACACGGGCGCTGGCGGACCTCCGGCGGCGCGCGCAGGCCGATCCGTTGTTCGCCGCGGACGCCGGATCCGGTCCGGTCACCTCCGGCGACCACCGGATCAGCAGCCTGACGCTATCCGTACCGTTCAGGCCCAGCTCCTCACAGGCGCTCGACTCGCTCGACCACATCCGTGCGGACTACCTGCCCGGGACCGTCGGCCGGGTGCCCGGCGCCGAGGCGTACGTCACCGGCGACGTCGCCCGCGACGCCGACTATCTCGACCACCAGAACTCCAAGCTGCCGCTCGTCGTGGGCTTCCTGCTGCTGGTGACGTTCGCGGTGACGGTCATGGCGTTCCGCTCGGTGGTGATCGGCCTGATCGGCATCGCGCTCAACCTGCTCTCCGCTGCCGCCGCCTTCGGCCTGCTGGTCGTGGTATTCCAGGGCGACTGGGCGCAGCACCTCCTGGACTTCCACGCGGCCGGTGCGATCGGGTCCCGGGTGCCGCTGTTCCTGTTCGTCATCCTCTTCGGGCTGTCGATGGACTACCAGGTCTTCGTCGTCAGCCGGATCCGGGAGACGGCGCTGCGCGGAGTGGACACCCGTAAGGCCGTACTGGACGGGATCGGCAGCTCCGCAGGCGTCGTGACCAGCGCCGCGATCGTCATGGTCACCGTCTTCGCCGGCTTCGTCTTCCTCAACCTGGTCGAGATGAAGCAGATGGGCTTCAGCCTCGCCGTCGCGGTCCTGCTGGACGCCTTCGTCGTCCGCATCATGATCCTGCCGTCGGTGCTGACCCTGCTCGGCGGGGCGAGCTGGTGGCCGTCCCGCACGATGCGCAGGGCGCAGGCACGCTCGACCGGAGCGGCTGGTTCCCCGGTACGTGGGGGCCCTCAGCCGGCCGCCTCGCCCGTGCCGCCGTTGTAGAGGTGGAGCGGGCCGGTACGGGCGGAGGGCCGCCTGCGCAACGGGCGCGGGCGGCCCGGCGGGCGCCTGGTCACTCGATTCTGCGCAGCATGTCGTCGATCGAGCCCACCCGGACCTTCAGCTCGGCCAGCTCGGCCCGCAGGGCCTCCTGCCGGGCCACGGCTTCTTCGGCGAGCTTGCGGTACGCGGCCATGGCCACGGCGTCGGCGCGGTGGCGCTGCAGCCTGAAGTGCGCCATCACCGCCGCCGTGATCCCCCCGACGACGATCAAGACGATAGCGATGGCGACGATGGCGCCGGTCATGTGCGAGTCCCCCTCATTGACGTCCTAGCCTTCCGTGTCGGCAGGCCCTTCCGCCTCGCGTGCCTGTTCCTCGTCCGCCTGCAGGGCGTCCAGGATGGTCTGCACATTGAGGCGCAGTTCGAACGGAGCCAGCTCGAAGTACTTCAACGCCTTGCCGTCGTCGGACAGTTCGAGCTGACCGACGACCAGGCCCGCCTTCTCCAGGCGTTCGAGATGCATGTAGAGCAGGGGGCGGGACATGCCCAGCTGCCGGGCCAGTTCACTCACGTACATCCGGCCGCCGGCGAGTCCCGCGATGGCCCGGAGCCGCTGTGCGTGGCCGACCGCGGCGAGGAAGGTCAGGAGTTCTTCGCTGTTCAAGGTCCACCCCCGAAGCTCCGACCGCTCTGCATGTAAGTGAAAGCTTTCACATGGCGGGAAAGGGTGTCAATCCATGGCGGACGCGGACGCGGAAGGTGCCGCGGGGCAGCGGCGAGCACTGGTCACCCCGGCAACGAAAAAAGGCCACCCGGCCAGCGTTTCCGCAGGTCGGATGACCTTTTGAGAGTGGAGCCTAGGGGAGTCGAACCCCTGACATCTGCCATGCAAAGACAGCGCTCTACCAACTGAGCTAAGGCCCCGTCGCGCACCAGAGTACCCGGTGCCCGCTCGCTTTCCCGACCGGGTATCGCTCCGGGCGGTCGCTCTCCGTAGGATGCTTCGCGAGATTCGCGGCAGCGAAGCGAAGGGGAGACGCCATGGATGCAGCACAGCAGGAAGCCACCGCGCGCGCTCGGGAGCTGCAGCGCAGCTGGTACGGAGAGCCGCTGGGGGCGCTCTTCCGTCGTCTCATCGACGATCTCGGGCTCAATCAGGCCCGCCTCGCCGCTGTGCTCGGCCTTTCGGCGCCCATGCTGTCGCAGCTGATGAGCGGCCAGCGCGCCAAGATCGGCAACCCGGCCGTGGTCCAGCGCGTACAGGCCCTCCAGGAGCTGTCGAGCCAGGTCGCCGACGGCAGCGTGTCGGCGGCCGAGGCCACCGACCGGATGGACGAGATCAAGAAGACGGCGGGCGGTTCGGTGCTGAACAACACCACGCAGACGGCCACCACGGGCGCCACCACCGTGCGTCGCGTCGTGCGCGAGATCCAGTCGCTGCTGCGGTCGGTCGCGGCGGCCGGCGACATCATCGAGGCCGCGGACACCCTCTCCGCCACCCATCCCGAACTGGCAGAGTTCTTGCGGGTCTACGGTGCCGGCCGGACCGCCGACGCGGTGGCCCATTACGAAGCGCACCAGAACTAGATAGGCAGACAGCTTGTCGAGGGAGCGGACGCGGCGCCATGGGTGAGGTCTTCGCCGGCAGGTACGAGCTGATCGATCCGATCGGGCGGGGCGGGGTGGGCGCCGTGTGGCGCGCCTGGGACCAGCGGCGCAGGCGCTACGTCGCGGCGAAGGTGCTCCAGCAGAGCGACGCGCATACGTTGCTGCGCTTCGTACGGGAACAGGCGCTGCGCATCGATCACCCGCACGTGCTCGCGCCCGCCAGCTGGGCCGCCAACGACGACAAGGTCCTGTTCACCATGGACCTGGTCAACGGCGGTTCGCTGGCGCACCTGGTGGGCGACTACGGCCCGCTGCCGCCGCGCTATGTGTGCCTGCTGCTGGACCAGGTGCTCTCGGGGCTGGCCGCGGTGCACGCCGAGGGCGTGGTCCACCGGGACATCAAGCCCGCGAACATCCTGCTGGAGGCCACCGGCACCGGGCGGCCGCACGTGCGCGTCTCCGATTTCGGCATCTCGATGCGCAAAGGCGAGCCGCGGCTCACCGAGGCCGATTACGTGGTCGGGACGCCCGGTTACTTCGCGCCCGAGCAACTGCTGGGCGCCGAACCGGACTTCCCCGCCGACCTCTTCGCGGTCGGCCTGCTCGCCCTGTACCTGCTGACCGGCAACAAGCCGGACTCCCAGGCGCTGGTCGAACACTTCACGCAGCACGGTGTGCCCGGCGCGCCCGAGGGCGTCCCCGAGCCACTGTGGCAGGTACTGGCCGCTCTGCTGCAGCCCGATCCCGACGCCCGTTTCAAGACGGCGAACGGCGCCCGCAAGGCGGTCCTCTCGGCCGTCGAGCTGCTGCCCGAGGAGACGGTCGAGGACGAGATCGTCGAGGTCTTCGACCACATCGGGCCGCTGCCCTCCGGGTACGGGCCGGACGGGCCGGTCGGCGGCGCACAGGGCGGCGGACACGGCGACGGCGCGCTGGGCGGTGGTCCGGGCGGTGGTCCGGGCGGTGGTCCGGTGAGTGCCTCCCGGATGCCGGGTACCGGCAGCTTCCCTCCGGTGCCGCCCGTCCCGCAGGAGCCGCCCACCCCCACGCCGACGCCCCTCCCGGCGCCCGGTTCGCAGCCGTACGCGCCACCGGCGCAGCCGTACGGGCCGCAGGTACGGACGTACGAGCCGACCGCCGCGGCGCAGCAGGACCTGCCGCAGACCCGGCCGTACACCGTCGGGCAGCCACGCGTCCCCGGTCGGGCCCCGGCGCCCGCGGGGCCCGGTGCGCAGCTCCCGACGCCTGCCGCACCCCGTGCGCAGCACGCGAAGCCGGCCCGCCCCGGGCCGCCCCCCAAGGTCGCCGTGCCCGTCCTGATCGTCGCGCTGCTGTGCATCGCGGTGGGGATCTGGGCACTGAGCGCGAGCTGACGCGACGCCGCGAACACCCGTCGGAGGTCGCCTAGCCCTGTGGCGGTCGGCTTCCGAACCCCTGTCCGGCGTCCTGAGCGCCGTTCTGAGCGCCGTACGGCCGCTGTCCGGGGACCGGGGCACCCTGGCCCCCCGGCGCGCCCGCAGCGGGGCCCCTGGGCGCCATGGTGATCGCCGCCTTGCGCCGCGACCTCGCCGTCCACACCCCGAGTCCCGCCAGCAACGCCGCACCGGCGCCGATGCCCACGTACCCGACCGTCCGCAGATGGCCGCTGCGCTCCGCCTCGGACGCCGCCCGGCCCGTGCCCGCCATGTCGCGGTCCTCGGAGGTGACGGAGAAGTCGGCCGCCGGCTCCGCGTAATGGGGGCCGGGCTTCGCGGCCCCCTTGAGGCCCACCCGGAGCGTGAGGCCCGCGCCCTTCTTGAAGAACTGCGCGGCGTCCGGGTTGAGCGACACCTCCAGGTAGTACCAGCCCGCGAAGCGCATCGGGCTGACGGCGTCGTCGTCACTGAAGCGATTGCCGTAGTCCACCGGCGCGGTGAACAGCCGCACCGCCGTCTGCTTGCCCTCGTACGCCTTGAAGCTCTCGTCGCTGACCAGGCCGCGCGCCGGGTTGTACGCGGTCAGGCCGAGCGCCTCCGGGACGAACGAGGAGATCCCCGTGCCCGGCTTCCGCGCGGTGCTGGACAGTTCGGCGCTCACGTTCAGCTGCTGTCCCCAGTCCACCGGCACCCGGTAGAAGCGCGTCTCGCCCGGCCTGATGCGGTCCTGCCACTGCCCCACGCCCACCGATGCGGCGTCGTTGAAGCCGGTGCCGCCCGTGACGGACTTCCGCGCGCCCTCCGTGGGCGGCGCGGGCGTGGCACTGCTCCAACTGCCCTTACCGGGCTCGGCGGGCGGCGCACCCGTAAGGCCGGGCTCGGTCATGTAGTGCAGCTCGATCGGCCAGCTGTCGGGACCCGAGGACGCGTTCCCGGGGCGTTCGACCACCGCGTAGTACGGGCCGGGCTGCTGGCACTCCGACACGTCGCCGCCGATCCGGCGGGC
Source organism: Streptomyces sp. NPDC000151 (assembly GCF_040301705.1). Lineage (NCBI taxonomy): Bacteria > Bacillati > Actinomycetota > Actinomycetes > Kitasatosporales > Streptomycetaceae > Streptomyces > Streptomyces sp. NPDC000151. Next base: position 84,622 of record NZ_JBEPFC010000004.1, read on the forward strand.
GGCGTAATCGGCGATCGGGTAGGCCGTCTTGCCGCCGTGGAACCGCACGTCACCGTCCGGGCCGCAGGTCGTGCCGCTGCTGTCCTGCACGGAGACGGTCAGCCCGTCGGTATAGTCCTCCACCTTCGTGCCCGGCGCGGGCGCGGCCACCGCCGAGACGTAGGCGGTGGAACTGCCGTCCAGATCAAGGGCGTAGAGCTTCTTCTCGCCGCGCTTCAGGGAGTCGGTGTACGTACCGGGGACGATCTCCGGCGCGGCCCCGGTGCTCGCCTTTCCCTGCACGGGTTTGGCATCCGGCGCGGGCGCATACGTGGGCGGCGCGTCCGCCGTGGCCACCCCCGGCAGCACCGCCAGCACGCCGAGCGCCACCGGGCCGGCCAGTCCCCTCCTGATCGTGCGCCGCGTCACCACGTACTACCCCTCATCGTCCCGAGCCCCTACCGGTACCGGCACTGCGCCGCCTGCCGCGCGCCCTCGTGTACGCCACCGCGAGGCCGGCCAGGAGCAGCGCTCCCACGCCGATGCCGGCGGCCCCGATCACCTGACGCGCCGCCCATCCTGCCCCGCCGGCCGCGTCGCTGTCCGCCGGGGCGGCGGAATCCCGTACGGCGGCCGCGTGCGCCTGCGGGCCGCGCTTCGCCGCGCCGAGGACGGCCACGCGCAGGACCACACGGATCCGCGGATTGTCCGCGATCTCCGCGACCTTGGCACCGAGGGTGACCGCCAGATAGAAGTCACCGTCCCGGTGCACGGGGATCACGTTGGGGTTGCTCTCGTAGCGGTTGCTCCAGCTGACGGGGACGGTGCCCATGTGCACCGCGGTGAGCCGCCCGTTGTAGGGCGTCTGCGGGCTGAATTCGCCGGTGCCGCCGCCGACCGGCTGCCGGGCCGGCGTGTAGACCTGCGTCGCGCCGTACGAGGTCTGCGCGCTGTATCCGCGCACGGTGGGTTCGTCGGCGAACTCCACGTCGTAGCGCAGCTGCTGGCCCCAGCCGACCGGGACCCGGTACCAAAGGGTCTGCGACGGCAGGATCCTGTCGCGCCAGACGCCCGCCCCGATCCGGGCGGCGTCGTTGAAGCCGGTGCCGCCGGTGACGCCCTTCGGGGCCCCGGAGGGCAGGACGGCGTCCTTGCCGCCCGCGCCGTACTCCGGCTCCGGCCGGGAGGGCGTGACGCCCTCCTTGAGCGGCTGCTCGCTGCGGTATGTCAGCTCCAGGGGCCAGTGCGCCGCGTCGGACCCGTCGGCGGCCTCGCGCTCGACGACGAGCCAGTAGCGTCCGGCCGGGTCGCAGCTGCCGCTCCCGTCCGCCGCCGGAATCCTGCTGACGCCCGAAGTCAGCGGCGTGGCACCCTCGTTCTGGCCGAACAGCTCGGTGCTGGACTCGCAGGCGCTGTCGGTGCCGTACACGAGCTGGGTGCGCAGCACGGTGGTGGTGTCGACCGCCGCACCCGGGTGCGGGACGGCGGTGGCGGAGAAGTCGGCGGTGGAGCGGCCGTCCAGCCGCACGGCGTAGAAGCGCTTCTCTCCGGGGCCGATGGTGTCCCGGTACTGGCCCGGCGCGATGGCGGGTGCGCCGGAGCGTGCGGGAGTACCGCGCACCCGCTTCCCCTGAAAGCGGTAACCGTCCGCGGAGAGGCTGCCCGCGCGCTGCATCTGGCGGGCGAGGGACGTGGCGTCGGGCGCGTCGTAGTAGCGGCCGTTGCCCGCCTTCGCGACGCACTCCAGCTGCTGGCGGGCCTTGCCGCGCACTTGGAAGCCGATGGTGTCGATGCGCAGGTCGACGCCGGATTTCCCGAGCTGCTGGGCGACCTCGCAGGGCGGCGGGGACTGGCAGGTGTCCTCGCCGTCGGAGATCAGCACGATCGTGCGGCGGCCGGCCGTGCCGCCGGCGCCCCGCGGGAGGTCGGCGGCCGCCTTCTTCAGCGAGAGTCCGATGGGGGTGTCGCCCTTGGGCTCGACGCCCGCCACGGCCTTCTTCAGCCCTGCCCGGTCCAGCGGCCGTACCGGCTGGAGGAGGCGGGTGTCGTGACAGCCGCGGTTCTTGTCCGCACCGTAGACGCGTAATCCGGTGGGGAAACCGTCGGGCAGGGCGTCCGCCAGGGTGCCGACGGCCTTGCGGGCCGCGGCGATCCGGGTGTGCCCGGCGCCGTCCGGCTCCGCCATCGAACCGGAGGAGTCCAGCACCATGACCATGCCGCTGCCGGTCGAGGCCGGGGCCGGGGCCAGGGCTGCGGACGCCTGGGGCGCGCTCACCAGCGTGACCAGCAGGCCCCCGATCAGCGTGGCCGCCGTACCGCAACGTCGTCGTGCCATGCACCTGCCCCCTCGGACCACCCACCAAGTTTGCTACCGCAACCTAGCGGTGTGCTTCCGCAAACTCAAGGCGCGAAGGCGCCACAGTCCCACCACGGCGCCGGACGGATGACGCCCGGCGAACGACGCCGAACAGACGAAACCCCGGTCACCGCGGAGTGCGGCAGCCGGGGTTTCGTGCGTACGTGCTGGGGCTCACACGCCCGAACCTGCGGGCACGGAGTCGGTCGCCTCCGTCCACAGATCCTGCTCGGCGCGATCCGCCTGGATCTGGCGGTACACGAGGAGCCCGCCGATGGCGGCCAGTGCGACCAGGAGAAGCTTCTTCACCGCGCGACCTCGTCTTTCGTTGACGTAGGGGACCTTCGGGGGCCGATGATACACACCGGTCGATATCAATCGGTGACCTAGCCCGACCCCAACTCGCCGGAAGCACAAACGGATCGGCCCGGGCGGAGAAACTCCGTCCGGGCCGATCCTTGCCGGTGGGGCTAACAGGACTTGAACCTGTGGCCTCTTCCTTATCAGGGAAGCGCTCTAACCGTCTGAGCTATAGCCCCTGGCTTGGTGCCGCCTCGCTGGCTGCACCGAAAGATTAGCGCACTTCAGAGCCATGGCCCAAATCGATGACCGACCCGGGCCCGAAAGGCCGCCGACGGCCCCCCGCAGCAGGTCATTCGTCCTCGGCCAGGGTCAGCTCCACGCCGCCCACGAAGCCCGCCGAGAGGTTGTAGATGAACGCCCCGAGCGTGGCCAGCGCCGTCGCCAGCACCACGTCGATCACCGCGATGACACCGGTGAACAGCAGCACCCGCGGCAGCGAAAGGAACGTCTCCAGGTCGAAACCGGAACCGCCGTCGGAGCTGGTGGCCTCGCTGATCGTGCCGCCGACCGTGGTGAAGACGCCCATCGCGTCCATCACCATCCACAGCACCGACACCGCCACCAGCGTGCACAGCCCCAGCGCGATCGACAGCAGGAAGCTGACCTTCATCACCGACCACGGATCGGCCCTGGCCACCCGCAGCCGCGCCTTGCGCGTACGCGGGGTGGTACGGACGCCCGTGCGGGGCACGCGCATGCCCTGCTTGCCCCCGCCGGTCGCGTAGGCCGACGGCGGGCGGTACGGCTGGTCCTCGGTGCCCTGCGGGCGCGGCTCGGGCTGCGGCTGCGGCTGCGCCTCGGGCTGCGGCTGCCTGGTGTCGGTCACGGTTCCCCCCTCGGAGGCGGCCTCCTTGCGGGGGCCGCCGTCAGCATCGGAGCCACGGGCGCTGTCCGTCACGGTCGCGGGCCCGGAGGACGAGCTCCGCTCGTCGCCCGATCCGCCCGCCTGCGCACCCGTGGCTCCACTCACGACCTACTCCTCGCGCTACTCCGCCGCGGGCTCCTCGCCCCCGGCCGCCGGGGCCTGGTCCTGCGCCGCGTCATCGGCCGGCTCGCCCTCGGCCAGCGCCTCGACCTCTTCGGCCTCGCGACCGGCCTCGGCGTTCCGAGCGATACCGACGACGGCATCGCGCTTGCCCAGGTTGATCAGTTGGACGCCCATGGTGTCACGGCCCGTCTCCCTGACCTCGTCGACCCGCGTGCGGATCACCCCACCGCTGAGGGTGATGGCGAGGATCTCGTCGCTCGCCTCGACCACCAGCGCGCCGACCAGCTCACCTCGATCCTCCACGATCTTGGCGGCCTTGATACCGAGGCCGCCGCGGCCCTGGACGCGGTACTCGTCGACGTTCGTGCGCTTGGCGTACCCGCCGTCGGTGGCGGTGAAAACGAAGGTGTTCGCCCGCACCACGTTCATCGAAAGGAGCTCGTCGCCTTCGCGGAAGCTCATGCCCTTCACGCCGGAGGTGGCACGCCCCATCGGGCGCAGCGCGTCATCCGTGGCGGTGAACCGGATCGACTGCGCCTTCTTGGAGATCAGCAGCAGGTCGTCCTCGCCGGAGACCAGCTCGGCACCGATCAGCTCGTCGTCCGAGCCGTCCTCCTGCTCGCGCAGGTTGATGGCGATGACACCGCCGGAGCGCGGCGAGTCGTAGTCCTTCAGCGGCGTCTTCTTCACCAGGCCGGCCTTGGTGGCCAGGACCAGATACGGCGCCGCCTCGTAGTCGCGGATCGCCAGGATCTGCGCGATCTGCTCGTCCGGCTGGAAGGCGAGGAGGTTCGCGACGTGCTGGCCGCGCGCGTCCCGGCCCGCGTCCGGCAGCTCGTACGCCTTGGCGCGGTAGACCCGGCCCTTGTTCGTGAAGAACAGCAGCCAGTGGTGGGTGGTGGACACGAAGAAGTGGTCGACGATGTCGTCCTGCTTCAGCTTCGTGCCGCGCACGCCCTTGCCGCCGCGCTTCTGCGAGCGGTAGTCCTCGGTCTTGGTCCGCTTGATGTAGCCGCCACGGGTGATCGTGACGACGATGTCCTCCTCGGCGATCAGGTCCTCGATGGACATGTCGCCCTCGAAGGGCACCAGCTTGGAGCGCCGGTCGTCGCCGTACTTGTCGACGAGCGCGGTCAGCTCGTCGCTGACGATCCCGCGCTGCCGCTCCGGGGAGGCCAGGATCGCGTTGTACTCGCGGATCTTCGCTTCCAGCTCGTCGTGCTCGGCGGTGATCTTCTGCCGCTCCAGGGCCGCCAGGCGCCGCAGCTGCATCTCCAGGATCGCGTTCGCCTGGATCTCGTCGATCTCCAGCAGGTCCATCAGGCCGCCGCGCGCGTCCTCGACCGTCTGGCTGCGCCGGATCAGCGCGATGACCTCGTCGATGGCGTCCAGGGCCTTGAGCAGACCGCGCAGGATGTGCGCCCGCTCCTCGGCCTTGCGCAGCCGGAACTTCGTCCGGCGGACGATGACCTCGATCTGGTGCGTCACCCAGTGGCGGATGAACGCGTCCAGGGACAGCGTGCGCGGCACGCCGTCGACCAGCGCCAGCATGTTGGCGCCGAAGTTCGTCTGCAGGTCGGTGTGCTTGTACAGGTTGTTCAGGACGACCTTGGCGACGGCGTCCCGCTTGAGCACGATGACCAGGCGCTGGCCGGTCCGCGAGGAGGTCTCGTCGCGGACGTCGGCGATGCCGCCGACCCGGCCGTCCTTCACCAGGTCGGCGATCTTCTGCGCGAGGTTGTCCGGGTTGACCTGGTACGGAAGCTCCGTGACCACCAGGCACTGGCGGTTGTGGATCTCCTCGACCTCGACCACCGCGCGCATCGTGATGGAGCCGCGGCCGGTGCGGTACGCCTCCTCGATGCCCTTGCGGCCCACCACGAGCGCGCCGGTGGGGAAGTCCGGGCCCTTGATCCGCTCGATCAGGGCTTCCAGCAGCTCCTCGTTGGAGGCCTCCGGGTGCTCCAGCGCCCACTGCGCGCCGGCCGCGACCTCGCGGAGGTTGTGCGGCGGGATGTTGGTCGCCATGCCGACCGCGATGCCGGCCGAGCCGTTGATCAGCAGGTTCGGGAAGCGCGACGGCAGGACCGTCGGCTCCTGGTTACGGCCGTCGTAGTTGTCCTGGAAGTCGACGGTCTCCTCGTCGATGTCCCGGAGCATCTCCATCGACAGCGGCGCCATCTTGCACTCGGTGTACCGCATGGCCGCGGCCGGGTCGTTGCCCGGAGAACCGAAGTTGCCGTTGGAGTCCACCAGCGGCATCCGCATCGACCACGGCTGCGCGAGGCGGACCAGCGCGTCGTAGATCGAGGAGTCGCCGTGCGGGTGGTACGTACCCATGACGTCACCGACGACGCGGGCGCACTTGTAGAAGCCCTTCTCGGGGCGGTACCCGCCGTCGTACATCGCGTACAGGACGCGGCGGTGCACCGGCTTCAGGCCGTCCCGCACGTCGGGCAGCGCACGCGAGACGATGACGGACATCGCGTAGTCGAGGTACGAGCGCTGCATCTCGGTCTCGAGCCCGACGGGCTCGACACGCATGCCCACGCCTTCGATGGCGGCGGGCGCGCCCTCGGCGGTCACGCCGTCCGGGGTCACGGGGGGAATCTCGTCGGCCATTGCTGTTCAAAGTCCTTTCGAGCTGCGGCTGTTGTTCGGGCCGACGGGCTCAGATGTCGAGGAAGCGGACGTCCTTGGCGTTGCGCTGGATGAACGAGCGACGTGCTTCGACGTCCTCACCCATGAGCACGGAGAACAGGTCGTCCGCGCGGGCCGCGTCGTCCAGCGACACCTGGCCGAGCACCCGGTGGTCGATGTCCATGGTCGTCACGCGCAGCTCTTCGGCGTTCATCTCACCCAGACCCTTGAAGCGCTGGACCGAGTCGTCCTTGATGCGCTTGCCGGACCGCTTGCCCAGCTCGATCAGCGCGTCGCGCTCGCGGTCGGAGTAGGCGTACTCGAAGTCGTCCCGGCCCCACTTGATCTTGTACAGCGGCGGGCGGGAGAGGTACACGTGCCCGGCCTCCACCAGCGGCCGCATGAAGCGGAACAGGAAGGTGAGCAGCAGGGTGTTGATGTGCTGGCCGTCGACGTCGGCGTCCGCCATCAGGATGATCTTGTGGTAGCGGAGCTTCTCGATGTCGAAGTCCTCGTGGACCCCGGTGCCGAAGGCCGAGATCAGCGCCTGGACTTCCTGGTTCTGCAGGATCTTGTCGACCCTGGCCTTCTCGACGTTCAGGATCTTGCCGCGGATCGGGAGGATCGCCTGGTACTCCGGGTTACGGCCGGACTTGGCCGAGCCGCCGGCGGAGTCACCCTCGACGATGAAGATCTCGCACTTGGTCGGGTCGTTGGACTGGCAGTCGCTCAGCTTGCCCGGCAGCGACGCGGTCTCCAGCAGACCCTTGCGGCGGGTCAGGTCGCGCGCCTTGCGGGCGGCGACACGGGCCGTCGCGGCCTGGATGCCCTTGCGGATGATGTCCGCGGCCTCGTTGGGGTTCCGGTCCAGCCAGTCCGTGAGGTGCTCGTGCGCGACCTTCTGGACGAACGTCTTCGCCTCGGTGTTGCCCAGCTTCGTCTTGGTCTGGCCCTCGAACTGGGGCTCGCCGAGCTTGATGGAGATGATCGCCGTCAGACCCTCGCGGATGTCCTCACCCGTGAGGTTGTCGTCCTTCTCGCGCAGCAGCTTCTTGTCGCGCGCGTACCGGTTGATCAGGCCCGTCAGCGCCGCGCGGAAGCCCTCTTCGTGCGTACCGCCCTCGTGGGTGTGGATGGTGTTCGCGAAGCTGTAGACACCCTCGGTGTACTGGGTGTTCCACTGCATCGCGATCTCCACCGAGAGCATCCGCTCCTTGTCCTCGGCCTCGATGTCGATGACCGTGGGGTGGACCGTCTCGCCCTTGCGGGAGTTCAGGTACTTCACGAAGTCGACGAGGCCGCCTTCGTAGTGGTACTTGACGGTGAGCGGCTTGCCCTCCTCGTCGACGTGCGCCTCGCGCTCGTCGGTGAGCTGGATCGACAGACCCTTGTTGAGGAAGGCCATCTCCTGGAAGCGCCGGGACAGCGTCTCGAAGCTGTACTCGGTCGTCTCGAAGATCTCGCCGTCGGCCCAGAACGTGACCGAGGTGCCGGTCTCCTCGGTGGCCTCGTGCTTGGCGAGCGGCGCGGTCGGCACACCCGCCTTGTAGTCCTGCGTCCAGCGGTACCCGTCCGTCCTGACCTCGACGGAGACCCGCTGGGACAGGGCGTTCACGACGGAGACACCGACGCCGTGCAAACCACCGGAGACGGCGTACCCGCCGCCGCCGAACTTGCCGCCCGCGTGCAGCACGGTGAGCACGACCTCGACGGCCGGCTTCCCCTCGGAGGGGATGATGCCCACGGGGATGCCACGGCCGTTGTCGATGACGCGCACGCCGCCGTCCGCGAGGATCGTGACGTCGATGGTGTCCGCGTGGCCGGCCATCGCCTCGTCGACCGAGTTGTCCACGACCTCCTGCACGAGGTGGTGCAGACCACGCTCGCCGGTGGAGCCGATGTACATACCCGGTCGCTTGCGAACCGCGTCCAAGCCCTCAAGGACAGTGATCGCACTGGCGTCGTACGACTTCTCTTCCGAGGAGCCGCCACTGGCGACGGCAGGAACCCCCTCTTCGGTAGAAGCCGTGATGTTCTCGTTGAGGTCGCCGGAGTCGGCCACGAAGCGCCCTTTCTGGCACAGGCACGAGCCTTCTCCTGCTGCCGGCGGGAAGGCCCCGTGCCGGTCAGGAGCGGCTGCGTCGTTCGACATGTTCCGCGAGTGGGCGGGATTGCTACCAGTCTACCGGTAGCGCCGACACTCATGGGGGTTTGCGGGCGCCTGAGTCCTCACGTGCCGCCCTGAACTGGCGTCCGCCGACTCCCCATATCTGAGACGGGCCCCCAGGACGCTCACACCGGCACTCAGCGCTTCGGGCTGTCAACCTCCGACTACGGTGAGCGGAGTCTCTTCCGTCACACCAGAACATCCGAGGCATCTCGCCCGTACGGAGACCCGCCGCAGAGGCGGTTTCACGTGAAACGGAAGGCTTCGGCCGGGCGCGGTTTCATGGGAAACGGAAGGCTTCGGCCGGGCAGGCGTGCGGTTTCACGTGAAACGGCCGCTCCGCGCCCGCAGGTACGGCTCAGCCGTACGTGTCGCCCGGCCCCGTGCTCCCCGGAGCCCGCAACGAGCCGTACCGCCGGGGCGGGCCACCCGGCCCCAGCACCTTGATGACCTTCACCGACCCGTGCCCGAGGTCCTCGTTCAGCCGCGCCACCAGCGTCGGCGCCAGCAGCCGCAGCTGCGTCGCCCACGCCGTCGAGTCGCACTGCACCGTCAGCACCCGGGCGTCCTCGTCGTACTTCTGCGGCTCACAGTGCTGCGCCACCTCCGCGCCCACCAGCTGCGGCCAGCGCCCCATCACCCCGCCGACCGCGGCCGGCGTCTCCCAGCCACGCTCGGTGATCAGACGATTGATCGCCGCACCCAGCGGCAGCGGATCGCGCCCATCGGCACGCGCACCGGAACGCAGCCCACCCCCGCGGCGGGCCTGCTTCTTCTGCTGCGCGGCCGCGCCCCGCGCCCGCGCCTGCTCCTTCGCGGCCACCAGCGCCTGCCGCGCCAGATCGACCCCGGACAGCTCCGGCGGCTTCGGCTGCTCGGGTCCCGCAGGCTCCTGAGGACCGGACTGCTCACTCACTTACGACACCTTCTCCGCCGTGCCCTCGGAGACCGCGAACCGCGCCCCCGCCAGCACGCCCGGCACATCGTCGTCCACCGCCGCCGTCACCAGCACCTGCTCACCCGGCGCCACCAGCTCGGCCAGCCGCTCCCGGCGGCGCGCGTCCAGCTCGGCGAAGACGTCGTCGAGGACCAGCACCGGCTCATTGCCCTCGGCGCTCAGCAGGTCGTACGAGGCCAGCCGCAGCGCCAGCGCGTACGACCAGGACTCGCCGTGGCTCGCGTACCCCTTCGCCGGCAGCCGCCCCAGCTTGAGGACCAGGTCGTCACGGTGCGGGCCGACCAGCGTCACGCCCCGCTCGATCTCGTTCTTCCGCGCCTCGCCCAGCGCCTCCATGAGCAGCCCGTACAGCTCCTCACGGTTCGACGCCTCCGCCAGCCGCTCGCCCACCGAACCGCGGTACTCCAGCGCGACCGGCCCGCCGCCCGGCGCCAGCTGCTCGTACGCCTTGTCCGCCAGCGGCTGCAGCGTCGCGATCAGGTCCAGCCGCTGCGCCAGCAGCTCCGCACCGACGCGCGCCAGATGCTGGTCCCACACGTCCAGCGTGGACAGGTCCATCTTCCGGCCGCCGTGCCGGCGCGCCAGGGCCGCGCTCTTCAGCAGGGTGTTGCGCTGCTTCAGCACGCGGTCGTAGTCCGAGCGCACGCCCGCCATCCGCGGCGAACGCGCCGTGATCAGCTCGTCCAGGAAGCGCCGCCGCTCGCCCGGATCGCCCTTGACCAGCGCCAGATCCTCCGGCGCGAACAGCACCGTCCGCACGATGCCGAGCACGTCACGCGGCCTGACCTGCGAGGATCTGTTGATCCTGGCCCGGTTGGCCTTCCCCGGATTCAGCTCCAGCTCGATCAGCTGCTGCCGCTCGCCCTGCACCACCTGCGCCCGGACGATCGCCCGCTCCGCACCCATGCGGACCAGCGGCGCGTCGGAGGACACGCGGTGACTGCCGAGGGTGGCGAGATAGCCGACCGCCTCGACGAGATTGGTCTTCCCCTGGCCGTTGGGCCCGACGAACGCCGTGACGCCCGGGTCGAGCGGGACCTCGACCCGGGCGTACGAGCGGAAGTCGGCGAGCGACAGATGCGCGACATGCATGGGCGGCGCCGACCTCCCCCGGCGTAACACTGCTGCGGGTGCTGGGTGGCCCCAGCCCCTGGGATTACTTCTTGTTCTCGACCGCGTGGCCGCCGAACTGATTCCGCAGCGCGGCGATCATCTTCATCTGCGGCGAGTCGTCCTGACGCGAGGCGAACCGCGCGAACAGCGACGCGGTGATCGCCGGCAGCGGCACCGCGTTGTCGATCGCGGCCTCGACCGTCCAGCGGCCCTCACCGGAGTCGGCGGCGAAGCCCCGCAGCTTCTCCAGGTGCTCGTCGTCGTCCAGCGCGTTGACCGCCAGGTCCAGCAGCCAGGAGCGGATGACCGTGCCCTCCTGCCAGGAGCGGAAGACCTCGCGCACGTCCGTGACGGAGTCGACCTTCTCCAGCAGCTCCCAGCCCTCGGCGTACGCCTGCATCATGGCGTACTCGATGCCGTTGTGGACCATCTTCGCGAAGTGGCCCGCGCCGACCTTGCCGGCGTGCACCGAGCCGAAGTCGCCCTCCGGCTTGAGCGCGTCGAAGATCGGCTGGACCTTCGCCACGTCCTCGGCGGCACCGCCGTACATCAGCGCGTAGCCGTTCTCCAGGCCCCACACGCCACCGGAGACGCCGCAGTCGACGAAGCCGATGCCCTTGGCGCGCAGCTCCTCGGCGTGCTTCTCGTCATCGGTCCAGCGGCTGTTCCCGCCGTCCACGACGATGTCGCCCTCGGACAGCAGCTCACCGAGCTCATCGATCGTCGCCTGGGTGGCGGCGCCGGCCGGCACCATGACCCACACGACCCGCGGACCCTGCAGACCGTCCACCAGCTCCTTGAGGCTGGAGACGTCCGCGAGGTCGGGATTGCGGTCGTAACCGATGACCGTGTGGCCTGCGCGGCGGATGCGCTCGCGCATGTTGCCGCCCATCTTGCCGAGACCGACGAGACCGAGCTCCATCAGAGACCCTCTTTGCACATAGTCGTTGCCCTTGTACCTGACCTACGACGAGCCTACGCCCGAAGGGCTGTGCACAGCTGTGGGCTCAGCCGCTCATAAGCCGCAGGTCAACCGCGTCATCCGGGCGGCCGTACGGAGCGCGTCCGTACGGCCTTCCGGGCGTGGCACAGGGCACTGCTCGGAGCTCAGCCCGACAGGCGCACCGGCATGATCAGGTACTTGTACGCGTCGTCCGCCTCGGCGTCGGCGGCCGGCTTGCCGCTCAGCAGCGCGGGCTTGGTCGACGTCGTGAACGCCAGCTGCGCCACCGGCGAGTCGATCGCGGACAGGCCCTCCAGCAGGAAGCCGGGGTTGAAGGCGATCGAGATGTCGTCGCCCTCCAGCTGCGCGTCGACGCGCTCCACAGCCTGTGCGTCGTCGCTGGAGCCGGCCTCCAGGATCAGCACGCCCTGCTCGAAGCTGAGCCGCACCGGGGTGTTCCGCTCGGCCACCAGCGCAACACGCTTGACGGCCTCGACGAACGGAGCCGTCTCGATCACCGCGACGGAGTTGAACTCGGTCGGGAAGAGCGTGCGGTACTTCGGCAGGTCGCCCTCAAGAAGGCGGGTGGTCGTCCGCCGCCCGGCGCCCTCGAAACCGATCAGACCCTCACCGGCGCCGGAGCCGGACAGCGCCAGCGTGACCGTGTCACCGCTGCTCAGCGACTTGGCGGTGTCCAGCAGCGTCTTGGCGGGCACCAGCGCGACCGCGGAGGCGTCCGGGCTCTCCGGCTTCCACAGGAACTCGCGGACCGCGAAGCGGTAGCGGTCGGTCGAGGCGAGCGTGACGGTGTCGCCCTCGATCTCGATGCGGACACCGGTGAGCACCGGGAGGGTGTCGTCGCGGCCGGCGGCGATGGCGACCTGGGCGGCCGCGGAGGCGAAGACCTCACCGGGGACGGTGCCGGTGGCGGTGGGCATCTGGGGCAGCGCCGGGTACTCCTCCACAGGAAGGGTGTGGAGGGTGAAGCGCGAGGAGCCGCAGACGACGGTCACTCGTACACCGTCTGTGGAGATCTCCACCGGGCGGTTCGGCAGCGCACGGCAGATGTCGGCGAGCAGCCGGCCGGAGACGAGGACCGTGCCCTCCTCCTCGGTCTCCGCCTCCACCGAGACGCGTGCCGAGACCTCGTAGTCGAAGCCGGAGAGGCTCAGGGAGCCGTCCTCCGCCTTCAGCAGCAGGCCCGCGAGGACGGGCACCGGCGGACGGGCCGGGAGGCTCTTGGCCGCCCAGGCCACTGCCTCCGCGAGTACATCGCGCTCCACCCGGATCTTCACCGGAAACCGCCTCCTGCTGTTGCTGGCTCTCGCCCTGCTGGCCTTCGTCGTCGGCTGGGTTGCCGGAGACCAGTCTGACGCACACCACCGACAGTCGGTGCGGCTCGGGGTCAAGTCGGGACGAGAGCTCGGAGAGGCCCGGTCCCCAAGTTGTGCACAGCACCCGATTCGAAACGAGTTCCCCGCTACATATCCGTGGTCGTAGTAGTAGGGGCTGTGGAAACCGTGGACAACCGGCTTTTCGCAGGTCAGCGCCCGTTTTTTGTCCACCGAGGGCTGTGGGTGCAGCCGTGGATAAGCCGGCGGTTCTGTGGACCGCCCGACTTTGTGCACACCCGATGCACAGGGGAGGCCGGTTTCTCCCCAGCGCCGTCCCCAGTTTTACCCAGGTTCCCCACAGCCCAACCCGGCACTTTGGTGTGACGGCTTTCACTCGCGCCGGTGAGTGGGGGTGTTGCCTTGCCGAACAGTGGACAGCGGTGTGGACGAGGTGTGTACAACGCCGCTTTACCTGTGGGCGGCCGGTGGACAGTCGCGTGCACACCCTGTGGACGGAAACTTTGTCCACACCCTGTGGATGAAGGTTGTCCGCAATTCCACACCCTGCTGACCTGGGGCGATGTGCTGGCGGGCGGTCTGCTTGTGGATGCTGTTGGGATAACTCTCCAGTCCCCAGGGTGTGGAAGGAAGATTCTCGCCCAATCTGTGGAGGGAAGCCGTGTCCTCGTCAGAAATCGAACAGCGCTGGGGAGTTCGGCGTCGGCCCAAGGGCCGGTTCCACAGCGTGGGGACGGCTCGGGACACCCGGAGGGTCTGTCGTACGGGGTTCTTGAGGGGCACTCAACGACGAAAGGCGCCCCGGGAGTTGTCCCGGAGCGCCCTGTGCGTCCGCGGCCGGCGCCGCCCGCGTCAGCCGTTCTTGATGCGGTTCGTCAGCTCGGTCACCTGGTTGTAGATGGAGCGGCGCTCCGCCATCAGCGCGCGGATCTTCCGGTCGGCGTGCATGACGGTCGTGTGGTCGCGGCCGCCGAAGTGGCCGCCGATCTTCGGCAGCGACAGATCGGTCAGCTCGCGGCACAGGTACATCGCGATCTGCCGCGCGGTCACCAGCACGCGGCTGCGTGAGGAGCCGCACAGGTCGTCCACCGTCAGCCCGAAGTAGTCGGCGGTGGCCGCCATGATCGCGGTGGCGGTGATCTCGGGGGCCGCGTCCTCGCCGCCGGGGATCAGGTCCTTCAGAACAATCTCGGTGAGGCCGAGGTCCACCGGCTGCCGGTTGAGCGAGGCGAAGGCCGTGACCCGGATCAGCGCCCCCTCCAGCTCGCGGATGTTCCGCGAGATCCGGGAGGCGATGAACTCCAGTACCTCCGGCGGCGCGTTCAGCTGCTCCTGCACGGCCTTCTTGCGGAGGATCGCGATACGGGTCTCCAGCTCGGGCGGCTGGACGTCCGTGATCAGACCCCACTCGAAGCGGTTGCGCAGCCGGTCCTCCAGGGTCACCAGCTGCTTGGGCGGCCGGTCACTGGAGAGAACGATCTGCTTGTTCGCGTTGTGCAGCGTGTTGAACGTGTGGAAGAACTCCTCCTGCGTCGACTCCTTGCTCGCCAGGAACTGGATGTCGTCGACCAGCAGGATGTCCATGTCGCGGTAGCGCTTGCGGAACGCGTCCGCCTTGCCGTCGCGGATGGAGTTGATGAACTCGTTGGTGAACTCCTCCGAGCTCACGTATCTGACCCTGGTACCGGGGTACAGGCTGCGGGCGTAATGGCCGATCGCGTGCAGCAGGTGCGTCTTGCCGAGCCCGGACTCGCCGTAGATGAACAGCGGGTTGTACGCCTTGGCCGGGGCCTCGGCGACGGCGACCGCCGCGGCGTGCGCGAAGCGGTTCGACGCCCCGATGACGAAGGTGTCGAAGAGGTACTTCGGGTTCAGCCGCGCGGTGGGCTCACCGGGGCCCGTCGCCGGCGCGGGCTGGGCCGCGAGCGGGCCGGGGGCGCCGCTGGGCGCCGGCAGGTTGCCGCCGGGACGGGCGTGCCGTCCGGGACCGCCCGGCTGATGGCCGTCGGAGTCGCGGTGCTGCGGGGACTGTTCGTACGGGGAGCGCTGGGCGTCGGAGTGCTGCCCGGGGCCGGGGCGGTCGGTGCCCTGCCGGCGGTAGTCATCGGCGTTCTGCGAGCGGTAGTCGTCGCTCTGTGACCGGTAGTCGTCATTCTGCGACCGATAGTCGCCGGGTCCGGGCCGACCGCGCTGCTGGTGGTGCGACGGCGTGGCGTAGGGGTCGCGCTCGGGAAAGCCGCCGAGCCGCTGCTGCTGCCAGCCGTAGTCGTCGTGCCGGCCGGAGTCGTCGCCCATGCCGGAGCGGCGGTCCTCGGAGTGCTGCGGCCAGGCGCCGGGCGCGGGCCGCGGCTGCTGGTGCTGCTGCTGGTACTCGGGATAGGCGGGGCGCACGGTGGGCAGCTCGTCGCTCTGGTGGCCGCCGTGCTGGCCGCCTCCGTGTCCACCCTGGGGGCCCCCTTGAGGACCGTTTTCGTGGCCGTTCTGCCGACCGTAGCTCTGGCGGCCGTCGTAGCTTTCGTACGCGTCATGCGAGAGCTGAGGCTGCTGTGACGGGAGGTGCTGCTGCGGCGGCGCGGGGGACTGCGGCGCCTCAGCGGTGTCGTCGACGGTGATCGCGATGCGGATCGGGCGGCCGCACTCGTGGCTCAGCGCCTCGCCGATCAGCGGTGCGAGCCGGCCTTCCAGTACACCCTTCGCGAATTCGTTGGGTACGGCGAGCAGCGCGGTGTCGGCGACCAGGGCAAGCGGTTGAGTCCGCTTGAGCCAGTCCTGGTCCTTGGGCTTGAGGCTGTCGCTCTCCGCCCGGAGCAGGTGGTCGAGGACCCGCGGCCACACTGCGGCAAGATCTGCAGGGACGTCAGCCACAGAGCACGCTCTCTCACAGGTCCCACGAATGTGTGATTCTCAGGACGGGCGGGAAGGAATCGGAGTTCAGCCACGGTAGTCAGCTGACCCGCGCGTGTTCAAGTTGTTGTCCACAGCCTGTGTACAGCGTGTCCTGTCCTAGAGCCGGTTTGACCGGATGATGCAGCCGCGCGTACCGTGACCAGGTCGAGTTGTCGATGGCTGCTGCCGCCTGCCTCCGATGGGCAAAGATCGCGCCCAGCGATCGTGTAGCGGTGCACTCGGGCGTATGCGAGCTACTCGTGGGCGCACGGTGACAGCCAGTCGACGCCCCACACCTGTCTCGCAAGAGGCAACAATCCTTCCTGGAGCCCCCGAGTGAGCAAGCGCACCTTCCAGCCGAACAACCGTCGTCGCGCCAAGACCCACGGCTTCCGCCTGCGTATGCGTACGCGTGCCGGCCGCGCGATCCTGGCGACCCGCCGTGGCAAGGGTCGCGCCCGCCTGTCGGCCTGACAGCCCGGCTCTAGGTCCATGACGTGCTGCCTACCGAGAATCGGCTGAGGCGGCGCGAGGACTTCGCGGCCGCGGTACGCCAAGGACGCAGGGCTGGTCGCCCACTCCTTGTCGTCCATCTACGCAGCGGTGCAACGGACCCGCACGCAGCGGGGGAAATGGTTCCCCCGACGCGTGCGGGTTTCGTCGTGAGCAAGGCCATCGGCAACGCCGTGGTCCGGAACAAGGTCCAGCGCCGGCTCCGTCACCTCGTGCGTGACCGTCTGGACCGGTTGCCCGCCGGTAGCCTGGTGGTCGTACGTGCGCTGCCCGGCGCGGGCGATGCGGAGTACGACGCGCTCGCCCGTGATCTTGATGCCGCGCTGCAGCGCCTGCTGAGGACCCCCGGGCGGGACCCAGGAGGGGGCGCTCCGTGAAGTACCCGCTGCTGCTGTTGATCAAGTTGTACCAGTGGACCATCAGCCCTTTGCTGGGTCCGGTCTGCAAGTACTACCCGTCGTGCTCCCACTACGGCTTCACGGCCATCGACCGGCACGGCGCGGTGAAGGGAACAGCGCTGACCGCCTGGCGCATCCTGCGTTGCAATCCGTGGTCGCTCGGTGGTGTCGACCATGTACCGCCCCGGAAACATCCGGTCTGGCACCAGCGGCTGAGGAGCCGCTTGGGCGGGCCCGCCGTCCATGAGCCTGCCGCACAGCCCGAGACTCAGCCCAACGCCCAAGGAGCTTGATTCGTGGACACGATCCTGAATCCTCTCTATTACGCCGTTTCCTGGATCATCGTCCAGTTCCATTCGCTGTACAGCCTGGTCTTCGACAAGAACAGCGGCGCGGCGTGGGGTTTGTCCATCGTCTCGCTGGTGGTGCTGATCCGTATCTGCCTGATCCCGCTTTTTGTGAAGCAGATCAAGTCGACGCGGAACATGCAGGCGCTCCAGCCGAAGATGAAGGCGATCCAGGAGCGCTACAAGAGCGACAAGCAGCGTCAGTCCGAAGAGATGATGAAGCTCTACAAGGAGACGGGCACCAACCCGCTCTCGAGCTGTCTTCCGATCATCGCGCAGTCGCCGTTCTTCATCTCGCTGTACCAGGTCCTCAGCCACATCGCGAAGAACCAGACGGTCGGCTTCATCAATCCGTCGCTGCTGGCCAGCGCGCAGAAGGCGCACATCTTCGGCGCCCCGCTGTCCGTGAAGTTCATGGACTCGGCGTCCAAGGTCGAGTCGCTCGGTGCCTCGCTCACCGACGTGCGGGTCGTCACGGTCATCATGATCGTCCTGATGTCGGCGTCGCAGTTCTACACCCAGCGCCAGCTGATGACGAAGAACGTCGACCTCACGGTGAAGACGCCGTTCATGCAGCAGCAGAAGATGCTGATGTACGTCTTCCCGATCATGTTCGCCGTCTTCGGTATCAACTTCCCCGTCGGTGTCCTCGTGTACTGGCTGACCACCAACGTGTGGACGATGGCCCAGCAGATGTTCGTCATCCGCCGTAACCCCACTCCGGGCAGCCGGGCCTACACGGAGCGCCAGGAGCGGCTGCGTGCCCAGGGCAAGCTGAAGGAGGACCCGGCGGAGGTCGAGGCGAAGCAGGCCGCCGAGGAGGCGCGCCAGAACCGCCAGCAGCCCAAGCGTCAGACCAAGTCCCGGCGGCAGACCGCGGCCCCGGCCGGCGGCGGTGCGCAGGCCCGCACCCGGGCCGGTGCGCAGGGCGGGCAGTCGGACTCCACGGCCAAGGGCGGCGAGACCAAGCAGTCGCTGCAGAAGGACTCGGGCCAGAAGGCGGACTCCGCGAAGAAGTCCTCCGAGGGCGGCAAGCCCAAGGGCAGCTCGGCCTCCGGTTCCTCCCGTAACGCCAAGTCCGGACAGCGCAAGGGCCAGCAGCGGCCCAAGCACCCGTCCAAGAAGTAGAAGGAGTCTTTCGTGACGGACACGACCCCTGCCGCCGAGGGCACCGACACCATGTCCCGGCTGGAGCAGGAGGGCGAGATCGCGGCCGACTACCTCGAGGGCCTGCTGGACATCGCGGATCTCGACGGTGACATCGACATGGACGTCGAGGCCGACCGTGCCGCGGTGTCGATCATCAGCGACTCCACCAGCCGTGATCTGCAGAAGCTCGTGGGCCGGGACGGCGAGGTGCTGGAGGCGCTCCAGGAGCTGACCCGGCTGGCGGTGCACCGGGAGACCGGCGACCGCAGCCGTCTGATGCTGGACGTCGCCGGCTACCGCGCGCGCAAGCGCGAGGAGCTCGCGGAGCTGGGCGCCAAGGCGGCCCAGGAGGCGAAGACCTCGGGCGAGCCGGTGAAGCTGAAGGCGATGACGCCGTTCGAGCGCAAGGTGGTGCACGACGCCGTCGCGGCGGCCGGGCTGCGCAGCGAGTCCGAGGGCGAGGAGCCGCAGCGTCGGGTTGTCGTGCTCCCGGCCTGATTCTCCGGCACTCGCGCGTGTCTTTGGCCCCGTCTGTTCGCAGGCGGGGCCACGTCTTGTCAGCCTTCTGCGAGGCTCGGAACCGTATCCGGGCACCCGGCAGGATCAGCAGTTCAGAGGAAGGGCGGTAACCGTGACGGAGTCAGCGGCGGAGCTTCCTGCGGCGCCGGATGCGGCGCGGGAGTTTTTCGGTGAGCGCTTCCCGGAGGCCGTGCGGTACGGCGAGCTGCTCGCCGACGCGGGCGTACGGCGTGGGCTGATTGGTCCGCGTGAGGTGCCGCGGCTGTGGGAGCGGCACCTGCTGAATTGCGCGGTGCTCTCCGAGGTGGTCCCCGAGGGCGTCTCGGTGTGTGACGTGGGCTCGGGCGCCGGGCTGCCGGGCATTCCCCTGGCGCTGGTGCGGCCGGATTTGAAGATCACCCTGCTGGAGCCGCTGCTGCGGCGGACGAACTTCCTGCAGGAGGTCGTGGAGCTGCTGGGGCTGGATCACGTGACCGTGGTGCGGGGCCGGGCCGAAGAGGTGATGGGCAAGATTCCTCAGGTCCACGTGGTGACCGCGCGTGCCGTGGCGCCGCTGGACCGGCTGGCCGGCTGGGGTGTTCCGCTGCTGCGGCCGTACGGCGAGATGCTGGCGCTCAAGGGCGACACCGCGGAGGAAGAGCTCAAGGGTGCCAGGGCGGCGCTCAGCAAGCTCGGCGTGGAGTCGACGTCGGTGGTGCACGTCGGCGAGGGCGTGGTGGATCCGCTGTCCACGGTCGTGCGCGTGGAGGTGGGCGAAAGCCCCGGCGGCGTCCGCTTCGCGGCCAAGCGCGCCAAGGCGAACCGCGCCAACCGGCCGACCAGGGGTCGTCGGCGTTAGATCGCCGCGGCACCGCACCAGACGCAGACAGGAGCGCTTTCCGTCCGCCGGCGGGAAGCGCTCCTGTTCTGTCTGTACGGGGGCGTCGCTCGAACCGACGAGGGCCGTGCTCCATACAAACCACCAAAACGACATAAGCCGGAGTGTCGCGGGGGAATGGGACACGGCGCTGGCATCGTGTTTCACGTGAAACGTCGCTCCCTGCTGCATGGAATCATCAGTCGAGGTCGTGCGGCTGCCGCACCGCGTGGCCACCGACCCGGTCGGGTCACGGATGTATCCACAGAGGAGGATTCATCCACAGGAGACAGGGCCTCGCTGGTTCGCGACACCGAAACCATGGCAGGCTCTGAGCATTGCGAGCCTGAAGTCGAGGAGAGTGAATCCGTGCGGTCCGACGCCAATATCGCGGGACCGATGACCGATCCGGTCCCCGGTCCCCGTAGCGAGTCGCTCGGGGAAGACGTTTCACGTGAAACGCCGCCTCCCATGGACGACACCCCGATCGGTCGTGCTGCTCAGTTGGCAGTCCAGGCGCTGGGCCGTGCGGGAGAGGGGCTGCCCCGCCCCGAACAAACCCGGGTCATGGTGGTGGCCAACCAGAAGGGCGGGGTCGGCAAGACCACGACCACGGTGAACCTGGCTGCCTCACTCGCCCTGCACGGGGCACGAGTACTGGTGGTGGACCTGGACCCACAGGGCAATGCCTCCACGGCCCTGGGGATCGACCACCACTCCGAAGTCCCTTCCATCTATGACGTGTTGGTGGAGAGCAAGCCACTTTCCGACGTGGTTCAGCCGGTGCCGGACGTGGAGGGGCTGTTCTGTGCGCCCGCCACGATCGACCTGGCCGGCGCGGAGATCGAACTGGTCTCGCTGGTGGCCCGGGAGAGCCGGCTGGACCGGGCCATCAAGGCATACGAGCAGCCGCTGGACTACATCCTCATCGACTGCCCGCCCTCGCTCGGCCTGCTGACGGTCAACGCGCTGGTAGCCGGGGCCGAGGTGCTGATCCCGATCCAGTGCGAGTACTACGCGCTGGAGGGCCTGGGGCAGCTGCTGCGGAACGTCGATCTGGTCCGGGGCCATCTCAACCCCAAGCTTCATGTGTCGACGATCCTGCTGACCATGTACGACGGCCGGACCCGGCTCGCCTCCCAGGTCGCCGACGAGGTGCGCAGCCACTTCGGCAGCGAGGTACTGAGAACCAGCATCCCCCGCTCCGTGCGCATCTCTGAGGCGCCGAGCTACGGGCAGACGGTGCTCACCTATGATCCGGGCTCCAGCGGCTCGCTGTCCTATCTCGAAGCGGCGCGTGAGATCGCGCTGCGCGGGGTCTCCGGGACGGCCGGTCAGGGGCTCAGCGTGACCTATGAATCACAGCACAGCATGTCGGAGGGGAATCAGTGAGCGAACGACGTAGAGGACTGGGCCGCGGGCTCGGTGCGCTGATCCCCGCGGCACCGCAGGGTTCGGACAGCGCCGGCCCGGCGGTGGGACGGGGGACGACATCGCCGTCGGCGGTGCCGGTCATGACGCCGGAGCGAGGTGTCGCCGCAGCCAAGGTGGCGGCGATTCCGGACGCTGCCGTTTCACGTGAAACGGAGGCACCGGCTGAGCCGGAGGTGAAGGAAAAGGGGAGCGAGGAGGTCGCCGGGGCGCACTTCGCCGAGCTGCCGATCGACTCGATCGTCCCGAATCCACGGCAGCCGCGGGAGGTGTTCGACGAGGACGCCCTGGCGGAGCTGATCACTTCCATCCAGGAGGTGGGCCTGCTCCAGCCGGTCGTCGTACGGCGGACGGGCCCGGAGCGGTACGAGCTCATCATGGGAGAGCGCCGCTGGCGGGCATGCCGCGAGGCCGGCCTGGAGCGGATCCCGGCGATCGTCCGGGCGACGGACGACGAGAAGCTGCTTCTGGACGCGCTGCTGGAGAACCTCCACCGGGCTCAGCTGAACCCGCTGGAGGAGGCGGCGGCCTACGACCAGCTGCTGAAGGACTTCAACTGCACGCACGATGAGCTGGCGGACCGGATCGGGCGGTCGCGCCCGCAGGTCTCCAACACGCTGCGGCTGCTGAAGCTGTCGCCGTCGGTGCAGCGGCGGGTCGCCGCGGGGGTGCTCTCGGCCGGTCATGCGCGGGCGCTGCTGTCCGTGGAGGACTCCGAGGAGCAGGACCGGCTGGCGCACCGCATCGTGGCCGAGGGCCTCTCGGTGCGGGCGGTCGAGGAGATCGTGACCCTGATGGGGTCCACGCCCAAGAGCGCGTCGCGGGCGAAGGGGCCGCGGGCCGGTACCCGCGTCTCGCCCGCCCTGACCGATCTGGCCTCGCGGCTCTCGGACCGGTTCGAGACGCGGGTGAAGGTCGATCTCGGCCAGAAGAAGGGCAAGATCGTCGTGGAGTTCGCCTCGATAGACGATCTCGACCGCATCCTCGGCACGCTGGCTCCCGGAGAGGGACGGGTGCTGGACAAGCACCCGGAGGAGGACAGCGACGAGGCGTGAGCGGACGCCGCCGTCCGCCGGGAGGGCGGGCCGTGTGCCGGTGAGGTGACCGGAACACGGCCCGCCCTTTGCCTTTTCGCGGTACCCGGGTTCATGTTGTCCCGGTTACGATGCGTTCGGGTATGGCACGCATCCACTCGGAGTCACCTCACGACGAGGAGAGGCCATGCGATCGGTGAGCCGCACCGGATTGATGGCAGCGGGGTTCGGCCTGGGGGCAGTCGGCGGTTTCGTCGGCGGCCTGCTCAGCGAGCGCGGTCCGCTGACCGCATCCGGAGGTGCGGTGGGCGAGGGAAGTGAGGACCTGGCTTCATGGGGCGTCGGCTCGTACCGCTCACGCTGGACAACCTTCCGGATGTCCCCAAGCGCTGCCGCTCGTGTGTCTTCTGGGAGCTCGACCCCGTCAGCGGTGAGGCCGCGGTAAAGAGCGGCCGGCCCGAGCTGGAGAAGGAAGCGTGGATCTCCGCCGTACTGCTGGAGTGGGGCTCCTGCGGCCGGGTGGTCTATGTGGACGAGGTCCCGGTCGGCTTCGTGCTGTACGCGCCTCCGGCCTACGTGCCACGTTCCACGGCCTTCCCGACGAGCCCGGTCTCCCCCGACGCCGTGCAGCTGATGACCGCCTGGCTGATCCCCGGCTATCAGGGCCAGGGGCTGGGCAGAGTCATGGTCCAGACGGTCGCGAAGGATCTGCTGCGGCGGGGCTTCAAGGCGATCGAGGCGTTCGGCGATGCGAAGTGGAGGGAGCCGGCGTGCGTGCTGCCCGCCGATCATCTGCTCGCGGTCGGCTTCAAGACCGTACGGCCGCATCCGCGCTACCCACGACTGCGCCTGGAGCTGCGCACGACCCTGTCGTGGAAGGAAGACGTGGAACTCGCGCTGGACCGACTTCTGGGTGCGGTCCAGAAGGAACCGGTACTCCGGCCCCTGTAGCGCGGACAGCGAAACGGGCCCGCCCCGAAGGGCAGGCCCGTTTCACGTGAAACATGGTGCGGAGATCAGGCGAGGTAGTCCGACAGGTCCCGCTCGATCGCAGCCTTGGGCTTGGCGCCGACGATGGTCTTCACGACCTCGCCGCCCTGGTAGACGTTCATGGTCGGAATCGACATGACGCCGTACTTGGCGGTGGTCGCGGGGTTCTCGTCGGTGTTGAGCTTGGCGATGACGATCTCATCGTGCTCCGCGGCGATGGCCTCCAGGGAAGGGGCAACCTGACGGCACGGGCCGCACCAGGTGGCCCAGAAGTCGACGAGTACCGGCTTGTCGCTCTTGAGGACGACCTCTTCGAAGTTGGCGTCCGTCACGGTCACCGTGGCACCGGCCATGGCGTTCTCCTTACTCAGTGGGTGTGAACAGCTCTGATGTTCGCGGTCAGGCGGTGGGGGTCTGCGCGGGCTCGGCAGGGGTCTGCTCGGGCTCGGCCGGCTCGCCGTCGGTGAGCGAGGCGAGGAAGCGCTCGGCGTCCAGGGCGGCGGAGCAGCCGGTGCCGGCGGCGGTGATCGCCTGACGGTAGGTGTGGTCCACGACGTCACCGGCGGCGAAGACGCCCTGGATGTTGGTGTGGGTGCTGGGCGCGTCCACCTTGAGGTAGCCGTCGTCGTCCAGCTTCAGCTGGCCCTTGAACAGCTCGGTGCGCGGGTCGTGGCCGATGGCGATGAACAGGCCCGTGACCGGCAGCTCGGAGGTGTCGCCGGTCTTGAGGTTGCGCAGGGTCAGACCGGAGAGCTTGTTGTCGCCGTGGATCTCGGCGACCTCGCTGTCCCACACGAACTTGATCTTCGGGTCGGCGAACGCGCGCTCCTGCATCGCCTTGCTGGCGCGCAGGGTGTCGCGGCGGTGCACGATGGTGACGGACTTGGCGAAGCGGGAGAGGAAGGTGGCCTCCTCCATCGCGGTGTCGCCGCCGCCGATGACGGCGATGTCCTGGTCCTTGAAGAAGAAGCCGTCGCAGGTGGCGCACCAGGACACGCCGCGACCGGAGAGTTCGTCCTCGCGCGGCAGGCCGAGCTTGCGGTGCTGGGAGCCGGTGGTGACGATGACGGCGTGCGCGCGGTGCACGGTGCCGGCCGAGTCGGTGACCGTCTTGATGGGCTCGGAGAGGTCCACGACGGTAACGTCATCGGGGATCAGCTCGGCGCCGAAGCGCTCGGCCTGGGCCCGCATGTTGTCCATGAGGTCCGGGCCCATGATGCCGTCCCGGAAGCCGGGGAAGTTCTCCACATCGGTGGTGTTCATCAGTGCGCCACCGGCGGTGACGGCGCCCTCGAACACCAGCGGCTTCAGCGAGGCACGGGCGGTGTAGAGCGCGGCGGTATAGCCCGCAGGCCCGGAGCCGATGATGATCACGTTACGGACGTCGCTCACGGGTGTCTTCCTTGTCTCTGCCGACTGCGTTGGGTGGGCTGGAGAAACTCTCATCCCACCCAACGGATCCTACGGGGCGAGCATTCCCGCAGTGTCCCAGCGCACCCGTAGCGGCCCGGAGCCCGGGGCCGGGCTCGGCGACTCAGTGGCGGGCATAGGTCCCGCTGAGCAGGACCTTGCCGGGCACAGGCGGTGAGGCCGAGATGCAGGACGCCGAGACGACGTAGGCGGAGACCCGGGCCCTGTCGGACGGATGGGGCAGCACGACGAGGTAGGCGTCCTTGCCCTGGTAGGTGTCGCGGCTCGCGGCCAACGGCTTCTCGGGCCGGGCGAGGCCCTTGCGCACGCAGGAGGGGATCGTGTCGTCCGCACCGCGCAGCGGCGACTGGGGCGAGCTCTGGGTGCCGACATCGGGGGTCTTGCTGCGGCCGGGCTCGGCGAGCAGATCGCGCACGTGACTGCCCAGAGTCGCGGAGCTGAGCGACCCGTCCGCAGGGCTCTGCTCGGTGGCGGTCACGCCGGGATCCTGGTCGTTCCCCGGGTTCGCGGAACCATTCTGCAGAAGGATGCCGCCGATGCCGAGCACGGCTGCGGCAGCCGCTGTGCCGAGCAGCACCTTGGGCCAGCGGTGCGCCCCCGCCGTGCGGGCGCCGGGGGCCTTGCGGCCAGGCCCGGTGGCGGCGCGAGGGTAGCCGACAGGGCGGTCCGCAGAGCTGCCACCGGAGCGCACCGGCGCTGTTTCACGTGAAACAGCGCTCCTTTTCTCCTCCACGGTTTCACGTGAAACAGCGCCATCATGCGTACCGGTCGACTGTCCAACGACGCGAAAGCTGTCGCCCGAGGTGGTCGATACGAGGGCGGCGTCACCGGCGGGCGCCGTGGCATCGAGTAGGGCTTCGGCCGCCAGGGCGGCGTCGATGCGACCGACGACGTCGTCGGGCATCCGTCCGGGACCCGGCAGCGTGCCGAGCAGTGCGCGGATCTCCTCCAGCGAGCTGTGGACGTCCTCACACAGCGGGCATCCGTCGAGATGCGCGCGAAGATCCGCCGCGCGGGCGGGCGAGAGCAACCCGTCCGCGAGCGCGGAGATCTCCGCGACCTCCGGATGCCCGCCCGTGTCGGTCGTGGCTGTCACGCTCGCCCACCTCCGCCCTTCACGGCCCCTGAGTCATTCGGTCCTGCCGTCTGTGGGACGGATGTCCCCTGCGCCCGGTTCCTTCCCCCGCCTGAGGTGCCCTTATCCCCCTCTTCGGCGCGCAGATGGGTGAGCATCGGGAGGAGCCGGGCCCGGCCGCGCGCGCACCGGCTCTTCACCGTGCCGGTGGGGACGCCCAGTACCTCGGCGGCCTCGGCCACGGGATAGCCCTGCATGTCGACGAGGACGATGGCCGCGCGCTGTTCGGCGGGGAGAGTGCGGAGGGCGCTGAGCAGTTCGCGGTGCAGGTCCTGGCGCTCGGCGGGTACCGCGGCGGATTCGTGCGGCTCGATGAGCTGTTCCAGCCGCTCGGTCTCCGCGATCGGCGAGGTGCGCCGGGAGGCGGCCTTGCGGGCCCGGTCCAGGCAGGCGTTGACCGTGATGCGGTGCAGCCAGGTGGTCACGGCCGACTGGCCGCGGAAGGTGTGGGCGGCGCGGTAGGCGGACACCAGGGCGTCCTGCACGGCGTCGGCCGCCTCCTCGCGGTCGCCGAGGGTGCGCAGCGCCACCGCCCAGAGCCGGTCACGGTGGCGCCTGACGATCTCGCCGAAGGCGTCGGGGTCGCCCTCGACATGGCGGGCGAGAAGTGCCTGGTCGGAGGGGCGGACGTTATCTGCCATGGCCCGCCTCGCAGGAGCCGGCCCGGTGCGGGCCGGGGAGCGCCGGCCGCGCGGACGGCGCCGCGGTGCACGCCCTGCCCGGGGCCGCCCGGGCACGGGCTTCGGCCGGGACGGCCAGGACACCGGCCGGACCGATCTTTCCTACGACGGCGGGCATCACTGCGCCATCACGCATAACCGAACCCCTGGCGTCAAGCTGTACACGGGAGCTTACATACGGGTGCTCGGCGGTACCAGGCTGCAGGAGGACGGCCACCGCGGCCGGCCGCGGGTGCGAAAGGAGGTCCGGGGAGCACCGGCGCCTCCTGGCCGCTGTCCGCATCGACATCCTGGCGCCCCCCTGCTGCCCACCCCTAGCTGCGGACCTTGATCTCCTTGATCTGGCCCCGGTAGTTGCCATCGTCCTTCAACGGGAGGTCGCTGAGCCAGACCAATACGTACTGTGTCTTGATCGGCTCCTTCGCCCGCAGCGTGACCGTCTCCCCCGAGCCGCCGGCGATCTTCTTGAAGCCGTCGAGGGACGTGGGCGCACCACTGCTGTCCTCGGGCGCGGCACGGAAGTCGAGCGAGGTGTCCCCGACGAGGTCGACCTTGACGCTGCCGACCTGCTGGACCTTGCCGAGGTCGAGAATCAGCCCCACGCCGTCCTTGAGGCCGCCGAGATCCGAGCGGCCGTAGTAATTGCGGGTCGGCCAGGACGTGGCGGAGTCCCCGTCGAGGGCCTTGGGGGCGTCCTGCGGGTTCTCCGTGCCGTCACCGCCCGGCGGCGGATCAAAGTCCACGACCTTGTCGACGCTGACGGTCTTGCCCGACGCCGTGCCGCCGTGGCCCCCGGTCGTCTCCGAGCTGCCGGAGTCGTCCTGGTTCCGGTCCTTGAGGAGCGTGTCGGCCAGCTGCCAGCTGCCCAGTCCCAGCGCGGCGATCAGCAGCGCGGAGACGCACCACTTGGCCGCCCTGCCGGTACGGCTCTGCAGCGGAGGCGGCGGGGTGGGAACGGGACGGGTGGCCGAAGCGCCGGGCCGGCCGGCGGCGGCCGGCTGGCCGTACGTGCCCTGCTGGTAGCCGGTGCGCTGGTAGGGCGGCGGGGTGGCGAAGGAGGACTCCGGCGGGCGGATGCGCGGCATCGCGCCGACGGCCTTGGCCAGCTCCTCCGGCGTGGTGCAGGGCTGCTCCTGGCGGGACGCGGTGGCGCCGTCGTTGACGAGCGCGCGCATGGCCAGCTCCGACAGGCCGCGGTGCACGCCGGCCCGTACCTGGTCGGGGGCGATCAGGCCGACGCCCTTGGGCAGCCCGGACAGCCCGTACGCGTCGTTCTCGTACGGCCAGCGCTGGGTGAGCGCGGCGTACAGCAGCGCGCCGATGGCCTCGGTGTCCGTGCGCTGCGGGTGGTCGCTGGTGATCCCGCGGAGCGCGGCCATGATCGCCAGGCCCCGGATGCGGTACTGGCCGGAGGAGGTGCGCAGGACGGACCCGGGGGTCAGCCGGAGGTGCGCCAGGCCCTCACGGTGGGCGGCGGCCATGGCCTGGGCGATCTGCGTCACGAGCTGGTAGGCGTCGTGCGGTTCGAGCGGTCCGGAGGCGAGCACGGCGGTCAGCTCGGTGGCGTCCGGGAGCCATTCGTGGACGACGTAGACCAAGTCGTTCTCCTCGACGGCGTCGAGGACCTGGACGAAGCGCGGGTCACCGAGCAGCGCGGCGGACCGCGCGGCGGAGAGCACGGGGCGGGCACGCGGGTGATCGGCGGGCAGGATGTGTACCCCGACGGCGCGGCGCAGCTTCTCGTCCACGGCACGCCAGCTGCTGAAGCCGTCCAGTCGGGTGACGCACTCCTCCAGGCGGTAGCGCCTGGCCAGCTTGTGACCGCTGTGCAGTTCGGGCGGCTGCGCCTCGGACGCTGTGGCGTTCTTCGCGCCGTCGTCCGCGGTGTCCTGTGCCGCCTCGGTCACCTTCTCGGCCTTCGTGCCGTCGGTCGTGGCCTCGTCCGCCTTGGCGGCGAGCGGTTCTGCACCGCTCGTGTCGGCCACGTCGACGGCAGCCGTGCTCCGTTCCGCCACCGTCGTTCCTGCCTCCCCATCCGTTGCATGCTCAAAAGAGCCAAGTCAATTGTGCCCACAGTCCGCCACTGTGCACGACACACGGTGGCGGACGAAGGTTGTGCTCGCTCAGCGCCCCAGCTTGCCGCGCACCATGCCGACCAGGGCGTTGAGTTCTTCGACGCGCATCTTCTTCGCAGCCGCGTAGAAGACCACCAGCAGGACGGCACCGCCGCCGACCAGCGCGACGAGCGATCCCAGCACGCCGGTACCCAGCCCCAGAATGATCCCGTACACGGCGGCGCCGGAGAACAGGGTGGCGGGGATGCTCGCACCGGCCAGTCGGGCGTACGTACGCACGATGTGTGCGCCGTCCAAGTCGCCGCCCATCCGCTTGCGCAGCCGCCGCCACGCCACACCGACGCCGATGATGTACGCCAGGCCGTAGGAGGCCGCCATGCCCACCACGGCCCACCGGACGGGCAGGACGAGGTAGCACAGGGCCGAGGCGGCCGCGTTGACCGCGGCGACGATCAGCGTGTTGTAGAAGGGCGTGCGGGTGTCCTCGTACGCGTAGAAGGCGCGCAGCACCACGTACTGCACGGAGAAGGGGATCAGGCCGAGGCCGAAGGCCATGAGCATGTAGCCCATGGAGACACCGGCATCGGAACCGGAGCCGGCGAAGATCAGGGTGCACAGCGGGATGCCGAGGGCGAGGAAGCCGAAGGAGATCGGCACGATGGCCACAGCGGACGTGCGCAGGCCCTGGGAGATGTCGTCGCGTACGGCACCGATGTCACCGTCGTGCGCGGAGCGCGACAGGCGCGGCAGCATGGCGGCCATCACGGAAACGGTGATGATCGCCTGCGGCATGTTCCAGATCAGCTGGGCGTTGGAGTACGCCATGTAGCCGGTGCCGGGGTGCCCCTGCCCGGCGGCCTTCTCACCGGCCAGGGTGGAGAGCTTCGAGACGACCAGGACGCCGGCCTGGTTGGCGAGCACGAACAGCACGGTCCACTTGGCGAGCTTGGCGGCCTTGCCCAGGCCGTGGCCCCGCCAGTCGAACCGCAGCCGCAGCTTGAAGCCGGCGTCGCGCAGGTACGGGATCATCGCCAGCGCCTGGACGACCAGGCCGAGCAGCGTGCCGATGCCGAGCAGTCGGATGCCGGCCTCGGGGATGGTCGTGACGCCGATGTGCGACGAGCTGGCGCTGCCGTACACCCAGATGAACAGCCCGAACGTGCTGATCATGACCACGTTGTTCAGGACCGGGGTCCACATCATCGCGCCGAAGCGGCCGCGGGCGTTGAGGACCTGGCCCATGACCACATGGACGCCCATGAAGAAGATTGTGGGCACGCAGTAGCGGGTGAAGGCGACCGCGACCTCGAAGCTTGCCGAGTCGGGGGCGAATCCGGACATCGCCCGCACCAGCCATGGCGCCGCGAACACGGCCACGACGGTGAGGGCGCCGAGGATGACCATCACCAGGGTCAGCAGGCGGTTGGCGTACGCCTCGCCGCCGTCCTCGTCCTCCTTCATCGCGCGTACCAGCTGCGGCACGAACACCGAGTTGAGGCCGCCGCCGATGGTCAGGATGAAGATCATCGTGGGCAGGGTGTAGGCGACCTGCCAGGAGTCACCGAGGACGGCGGCGCCGAGCGCGGAGGCGATCAGCGCGTTGCGGACGAAGCCGGTGAGCCGGGAGACCATGGTGCCGGCGGCCATCACGGCGCTGGACTTCAGCAGGTTGCCGGCCTTGCCGCCGGTGCGTTCAGCGGGCTCCGGCGGCTCCGGTGCGGAGGCCGGCTCGGGCTCGGCCGGGGGCACGGGCTGCGGCCCGCCCGCCGGCTCGTACTGTCCGTTGGCGGGCTCGTACTGCCCACCCGCCGGTCCGTACTGTCCGCCGGGCGGCTGGTACGGGCCCGGGCCGCTGTTCTGGGCCGGCGGCCGCTGCGGCTCCGGCGCCCGCTGGTCACGGTAGAGGTGGGCGAACGCGTCGGGCTCGACCGGCCGGTCGGCGGCCTGGGTGATCAGGTCGTCCACGCCGACGAACTGGGTGGTCGCCGTGGCGTCGCCGTACGGCAGCCGGTGCCCCGGGCCCTGCGGCTCGGGGGCCTGCGGCGCGGGCCACGCCTCCGGACCGGGGGTGTGCCGGGGAGCCGGCGGCTGCTGGTAGAGCGGGTGGTCCGGCGACGCCTGGTGCGGCGGGTGCGCCGCCCGGTCGTACAGCGCGTCGGCCACCGGGTCCTGGGCCGCGGGGTCCTGCGAGGGGAAGGGCGCCCGCGAGTAGGCGTCCTGCACATATGGGTCCGGTGCCTGCGGCGGCTGTGGGGGCCGACCTGCGGCGTCGCCGCTCACAGCCTGGCCGCGGTCACCGTCGTACGGCGCGTTCATAGCTGCCCCACCTCATCCGTCGCCGGCCATCCGGCCCCGCCATGTATCAACGGTCCACTTTCTCACCTGAGCCGGACGCGTCCGTGCTTTCCGAACCGGTGTCCGCAGCCGGGTCACCCGGCTGCTCGGATTCGCCGTCCGAGGGCCGGCCGTCCTCGTCCGTGCCGTCGGGGTCCGGGGTGCCGTCCCCGTCGTCCGAGCCGGCGCCGCCGTCGGTACCGCCGTCCGTACCGTCCCCGCCGTCCGTACCGTCGTCGTCCTCGCGGGCCGCCGCGCGCTTGCGCTGCAGGTAGATCCGTACGCCGGCGAGGACGAGCAGCAGCACGCCGCCCGCGATGACGAGCATGACCGTAGCGGTGATCTCGGTGACGTTCACCTCGAAGGTCATCGCCCGCCCGTAGCGCTTGCCGTCGGCGGTGTAGAGCTGCGCGGTGACCTGCACCGGGCCGTTCGCGTGCGCGGTGGTGTCGAACTTGAAGGACTGGCTGTGCCCGCCCTCGACGTCGATCGTCTGCGGTTCGCCCACGTCCAGGCGGTTGGGCTGGGAGGAGGTGAGCCGCAGCGTCATGCCCTCGACGCCCCGGACGAGGTTGTTCTGCACCGTGACGGGAATCGTGGCGCTGCGTCCGGAGAGCGTGGCGTCCGACTTCTGGATGAGGTGCACCTTGGTCGTCAGGCCGTCCAGGTAGCTGCGGACGGACTTGCGGAACGCCTGGGCGCCCTTCGCGTCGCCGCGCCACGACGTCGACATCATCCGCATGATCGCGTTGCCGAAGGGGGTCTCGACCCGCCACGGCTCGGCCAGGATGACCTCGAAGTCGTCCAGCGCGGTACGGGTTTCCTGCGCCTGCCGGAAGGCGGCCGCCGGCAGCTCGTGCTTGCGCAGCGAGGCCGGGTACGAGGCGGGGCCGGGCACCCGGCGGGTGGCGTTGCGGTCGGGCTTGGCCTTGGCCGCGTCGC
Source organism: Streptomyces sp. NPDC000151 (assembly GCF_040301705.1). NCBI lineage: Bacteria > Bacillati > Actinomycetota > Actinomycetes > Kitasatosporales > Streptomycetaceae > Streptomyces > Streptomyces sp. NPDC000151. Next base: position 116,201 of record NZ_JBEPFC010000004.1, read on the forward strand.
TGAGGTCCTGCGCCTCGGCCCAGCCGCTGTCGTCCAGGGCCCGCACGGCCTTCGCCATGGCCTGGGCCTGGCTCGCGGTGGGCATCCGCTGGGGCGCCACCACGACGCTGCGCTGCCGCGACGGGTCCTGAAGGTTGACCATCAGGGTCTGGGAGAGGAAGTTCTGCACCGCCAGGGTCGCGGAGCCGGCCTTGGACAGGTCGCCGGTGAAGGCGGTGGACAGTCCGGCGTCCGCGACGACGGCGGTGTTGCCGCCACCGATGGGCCGGGCGGCGGTGGGGGTGTAGGACAGGCTCTCCCGCATGCTGTCGCTGCGGGCGATGACGTTGTGGGCGCCCGCCGAGGTCGCCACGTCCACGACGGAGGAGTCCACGGCGCCGTCGACGGGCCAGGCGAAGTCGTTGCGCGCCTTCACGCCCGGGAGGACGGTCTCCACGGTCTTCGACGCGAGCTCGGTGGCCGGGCCGAGGTGGCCCAGCGCGCTCGGTACGGCCTTGCCCTGGTGAGCGAGCGAGGCGATGTCGGGATCGCCGAACGGCAGCGCGATCACCTCGTGGGCCTGGACCGCCTGCTCCAGGTCGCTCAGCCACTGCTTGGCGACGTCCTGGTTCCGGCCCGGCCTGGTCGTGCCGTGCGGCCCCTCGACCTTGTACCGGCCGGTCATGGCGTCGACGGAGGCGAGCAGGTCGGGGTCGACGACGAAGGTGACCGGGAGGTCCTTGCCGAGGGCGACGAGCTGCTGCAGCCGGCCGCCCGGGGCGATCTCGGCCGCCAGCTTGTCGTCGCGGAAGATCGGGGTCTGCTGTTCGTCGCCCTCGGTCTCCGCGGTGAGGTGGGTCTTGGAGATCAGCGGCCACAGGTAGGTGAGGTCGGTCTTCTTCGACGCCTCGGCCTCCTGCCAGGGCAGGAAGGTGCGCTCGATGCCGAGCACCTGCTCGTACGGGGCGCTCTTGGACCGGCCGGAGAAGGAGACGCCGAGCTGGTAGACGCCGTCCTTGCTCAGGTGCAGCTTCTTGACCGGGACGCGCAGGGTGAAGGGCTGGGAGACGCCCGGCTTCAGCGCCTTGACCTTCTCGGTTTTGCCGCCGACCTCCTGGCCGTCCAGGCCCGCGGAGTAGCCGGTGCGCCGGGCCACGTCGTCGATGGAGCTGCGGTTGTTCAGTACGGGCCCGCGGCGCAGCCCGATGTGCCCGCCGGTGATCGTCGCGCGGCCCTCGTTGGTGATGCTGCCGGAGACAGTGACCGCGTCGTCGTCCTTGCCGGCCGCCGGCGGGGTGAGCGAGTCGATGTCGACGTCGACCGTCCGGGAGCCGACGGGGGCGGCGTGCGCTGCCTGCGCCGCGGGGACCTGCAACACCCCGGCCAGCAGTGGCGCGCCGGCGACCAGCGCAGCGGCCCGTCGCAGCCATCGACCACGCGGCCGTTCGGTCACCTGGAACCCTGCCGCCTCGGCCACGCGCTCGCCCGTCCCTCGTCGTCGTCAGTGGTCGTCGCTATGTGCGTCCACGCATGGTAACGATGACTGCTGTGGCGAAGTGCTGCGGACTGCTCCACCTGCTCGGACGGGCGGCCGGTCTCCACGGGCTCGTCCCCTTTATACGTGTCCGCCTCGCGCGGCGCGGGCACGTACCCTGTCCTGTTGTGCCGAACGCCAACAATGACACCCACGCCCCGCAGACCGAGAGCAGCGCACAGTCGACGCAGGCGCTGAACCAGGTACAGCGCCGCGCCGTCAGCGAGCTGCTGCGCGTGTCGCCCGTCGCGGACGATCTGGCCCGCCGTTTTCAGGAGGCCGGGTTCACCCTTGCCCTGGTCGGCGGTTCAGTGCGGGATGCCTTGCTGGGCCGGCTCGGCAACGACCTGGACTTCACCACCGACGCCCGGCCCGAGGACGTTCTGAAGATCGTCCGGCCGTGGGCGGACGCGGTGTGGGAGGTCGGCATCGCCTTCGGCACCGTCGGCTGCAAGAAGAGCTCCTTCGACATCGAGGTCACGACGTACCGCTCGGAGGCGTACGACCGGACCTCGCGCAAGCCCGAGGTGTCCTACGGCGACTCGATCGAGGACGATCTGGTGCGCCGGGACTTCACGGTCAACGCCATGGCGGTGGCGCTCCCGCAGAAGGAGTTCATCGACCCGCACAACGGCCTGGAGGACCTCGCGGCGCAGGTGCTGCGCACGCCGGGCACCCCGCAGGAGTCCTTCTCCGACGACCCGCTGCGGATGATGCGCGCGGCGCGCTTCGCCGCACAGCTGGACTTCACGGTGGCGCCCGAGGTCGTGGCCGCGATGAAGGAGATGGCGGACCGGATCGACATCGTCTCCGCCGAGCGGGTGCGTGACGAACTGAACAAGCTGATCCTGGGCGCGCACCCCCGCAAGGGCCTCGGGCTCCTGGTCGAGAGCGGCATCGCCGACCGGGTCCTGCCGGAGCTGCCGGCGCTGCGGCTGGAGCGTGACGAGCATCACCGCCACAAGGACGTCTACGAGCACTCGCTGACCGTCCTGGACCAGGCCATCGACCTGGAGGAGGACGGTCCGGACCTGGTGCTGCGGCTGGCGGCGCTGCTGCACGACATCGGAAAGCCGAAGACGCGGCGATTCGAGAAGGACGGGCGGGTCTCCTTCCACCACCACGAGGTGGTCGGCGCGAAGATGACCAAGAAGCGGATGACCGCGCTGAAGTACTCCAACGAGATGGTCAAGGACGTCGCGCGGCTGGTGGAGCTGCACCTGCGGTTCCACGGCTACGGCACGGGCGAGTGGACCGACTCGGCGGTCCGCCGGTACGTACGGGACGCCGGCCCGCTGCTGACGCGGCTGCACAAGCTGACCCGCTCGGACTGCACCACGCGGAACAAGCGCAAGGCCAACGCGCTCTCGCGGGCGTACGACGGGCTCGAGGAGCGCATCGCGCGGCTGCAGGAGCAGGAGGAACTGGACGCGATCCGGCCGGACCTGGATGGCAACGACATCATGCAGGTACTGGACATCGCGCCCGGTCCGGAGGTCGGCAAGGCGTACAAGCACCTGCTGGAGCTGCGGCTGGAGAACGGCCCGATGGGGCGGGACGCGGCGGTCGCGGCGCTCAAGGAATGGTGGGCCGAGCAGCAGAGCTGATCTCGGCGGCCGACGTGTCCGGCCGCTCATGTTTCACGTGAAACACCACACGCATCGCCCCGGTCGTCCTTCGGCCGGGGCGATGTTTCACGTGAAACGCGAGCGCGCGCCATGGTGAGCGCGACGGCCAGATGGACCACCGCCACCCCGGTGATCAACGCGGAAGAGCGGCCGTCGGGCGGCAGTATGAGGGCCGCCACCCCGGCCGCGCCGACGAAGGAGACGTGGAAGAGCACGTCGTAGAGGGCGAAGACCCGGCCGCGGAACGCGTCGTCGACGGCGGACTGTACTTCTGTGTCCGTGGCGATCTTCGCGCCCTGGGTGGCGAGGCCGAGGACGAAGGCGGCGACGAGCACGGGCGCCAGCGCGAAGGACAGGCTGAGCGCGGGGACCAGTACCGCGGCGATGCCGCCACACGCCGCGATCCAGCCGGTGGCGGTCAGCCGGGTGACGGCCCAGGGGGACAGCACCGCGGCGGCGAAGAATCCGGCGCCGGACGCGGCGACCGCGAGCCCCAGCGTTGTCATCCCGTCGGGCCCGTTCTGCGGCCAGTAGGCACGGCACAGCATCAGCACGGTGATCGTCAGCGCGCCGTAGCAGAAGCGCATCAGCGCCATCGCGGCCAGGGCTCGGGCGGCGGACCTGCGTCGGCCGAGATGGGCCAGCCCTGCGGCGAGCCCGCGAGCGGTGCTCAGCAGGGCGGCGGAGACACGTGGCGCGACCCGGCGGGGATCCGGGCCGAGGAGCGCCGCGGGGATGCGCAGCGCGACGAGTGCGGCGCAGAGATAGAGGACGGCACCGATCAGGACGGCGATCGCGTCGGATTCGGCACCGGCGAGCCGTATGGCGAAGGCGAGGCCGCCGCCTGCCGTGGCGGCGAGCGTGCCGGCCGTGGGGGACAGGGAATTGGCGACCACCAGCGCCTCGGCGTTGTCGACGACCCGGGGCAACGCGGCCGACAGGCCGGCCAGGACGAAGCGGTTGACCGCGGTGACGCTCAGGGCGGAGGCGTAGAAGAGCCAGTCCGGCGCGCCGGTCAGAAGCAGCAGCGCGGTCGCGGCGGCCAGGACCGTACGCAGCAGGTTCCCGTGGAGCAGGACCTGGCGGCGGCGCCAGCGGTCCAGGAGTACTCCGGCGAACGGCCCGAGCACGGAGTACGGGAGTAGCAGCACCGCCATGGCGGAGGCGATGGCCGCGGGGGACGCCTGCTTCTCGGGGGAGAAGACGACGTAGGAGGCGAGGGCGACCTGGAACACGCCGTCGGCGGCCTGGGAGAGGAGCCGGACGGCCAGCAGCCGGCGGAAATCGCGGCGGCGGAGAAGTACGCGGAGGGCACGCACGGCGGACATGGGCCACAGCCTCACACAGGCCGCGGGCCCCTGGGGAGACTCCCAGGGGCCCGCGGTCAGGACGGTGCGGTCGCGGCGGCGTCCGCGGTCGCGCTGTGTCAGCGCTCGATCTCGCCCTTGATGAACTTCTCGACGCTGTCCCGGGCCTCGTTGTCGAAGTACTGGACCGGCGGGGACTTCATGAAGTACGAGGAGGCGGAGAGGATCGGGCCGCCGATGCCGCGGTCCTTGGCGATCTTCGCGGCGCGCAGCGCGTCGATGATGACGCCCGCGGAGTTCGGGGAGTCCCAGACCTCGAGCTTGTACTCCAGGTTCAGCGGGACGTCACCGAAGGCACGGCCCTCCAGGCGGACGTAGGCCCACTTGCGGTCGTCCAGCCAGGCGACGAAGTCCGAGGGACCGATGTGGACGTTGTCCGCACCCATGTCGCGGTCGGTGATCTGGGAGGTGACGGCCTGCGTCTTGGAGATCTTCTTGGACTCCAGGCGCTCGCGCTCGAGCATGTTCTTGAAGTCCATGTTGCCGCCGACGTTCAGCTGCATCGTGCGGTCCAGGACGACGCCCCGGTCCTCGAAGAGCTTGGCCATCACGCGGTGCGTGATGGTGGCGCCGACCTGGGACTTGATGTCGTCACCGACGATCGGGACGCCCGCCTCGGTGAACTTGTCCGCCCACTCCTTGGTGCCGGCGATGAAGACCGGGAGGGCGTTGACGAAGGCGACCTTGGCGTCGATGGCGCACTGGGCGTAGTACTTCGCGGCGTCCTCGGAGCCGACGGGGAGGTAGCACACCAGGACGTCGACCTGCTGGTCCTTGAGGACCTGGACGATGTCGACGGGGGCCTCGGCGGCCTCCTCGATGGTCTGGCGGTAGTACTTGCCGAGACCGTCGAGGGTGTGGCCGCGCTGCACGGTCACGCCGGAGCGCGGCACGTCACAGATCTTGATGGTGTTGTTCTCGCTGGCGCCGATGGCGTCGGCGAGGTCGAGGCCGACCTTCTTGGCGTCGACGTCGAAGGCAGCCACGAACTCGATGTCCCGCACGTGGTAGTCACCGAACTGCACGTGCATCAGACCGGGCACGCGGCTGTCCGGGTCGGCGTCCTTGTAGTACTCGACGCCCTGCACCAACGACGCGGCGCAGTTGCCCACGCCGACGACGGCTACGCGAACCGAACCCATTCCGGTTGCTCCCTGTTTGTTCTCGACGCGGCTCCGCGGCTGCGGAGCCTCATGTGGCGGTGTCATCGGACGGATCCGGCCGGGATCCACCCCGGTGTCGGGGCAGGCCGCCCGTCTCTCCTGACTCGTGACGGTCCGGGGCTGCGGCATCCGGGGCACGCTGGTCGCGCCCGGCCCGCTCGCTCTCGATCAGCTCGTTCAGCCAGCGCACTTCGCGTTCCACGGACTCCATGCCGTGCCGCTGCAGCTCGAGGGTGTAGTCGTCGAGCCGCTCGCGGCTGCGGGCCAGCGAGGCGCGCATCTTTTCGAGGCGCTCCTCCAGGCGGCTGCGCCGGCCCTCCAGTACGCGCATGCGTACATCGCGCGAGGTCTGCCCGAAGAAGGCGAACCGGACACCGAAGTGCTCGTCCTCCCAGGCGTCGGGCCCGGAGTGGGAGAGCAGCTCTTCGAAATGCGTCTTCCCCTCCGCCGTCAACCGGTAGACGATCTTGGCCCGGCGCCCCGCGAGTGACGCGGCCGGGGCGGCGCCCTGGGCCGTGTCTCCCCCGGTCTCCTCGGCCAGCCAGCCATGGGCGACCAAGGATTTCAGGCAGGGGTAGAGGGTGCCGTAGCTGAACGCTCGGAAAACACCCAGTGAAGTGTTGAGCCGCTTCCGCAGCTCGTACCCGTGCATGGGGGACTCGCGCAGCAGGCCGAGCACGGCGAATTCGAGGATGCCGGACCGTCTGCTCATCCTCCGCCTCCCCAGCTGTGTGCGCTCTTTATGCCGAGCTGATGTATCGACTCGATACATCCAGACGATAGAACGGGCTGCTGGGTGGGACAAGGGCGGGGACGGTGAACGGCATCACATCGCCGATTCGCCGTAGCCAAGGTGACTGATTTGGAGTGAATTTTGAGCCTGGGCAGGTTTTGGCCGTGCGTAGTCTGTGCGGCATGCAAACTGCCGGGAACCAAGTGGCGAGAAGTGGCGTCTCCGTCCCCGGTGTAGTGCGGCCCGTTCGACCAATGCGGGCCGTGTTGTCGGGGGGACCTGAAGTGAACTGCCGCCTTCAGGCGATGAGATAGCGCGCCTGCCCGAGGAGTAACCGTTCCATGAGCGAGCACCGTCGCAAACCGCCGCAGCCGCAAGGTGGCGGACGTGCCGCGGCCCGACGCGCCGCACAGCAACAATCGAGTGGCCGCCGAGCCGCGCCGTCGCGCGGTTCCAGCAGGGCGTCCGCTTCCGCTGCCGCTTCCCCGTCCGGCGTGCCTGAGCAGGAGCCTCCCTACCAGGGGCGGGCGGCGGCGCGCCGGGCCGCGCAACGCGGTGGGCGCCGGCGGGTGCCCGAGGC